>JAZOWJ010000309.1:0-17254 GCA_045659125.1 Acutalibacteraceae bacterium | reverse complement strand
GCTTGACCTTTTCATTGAGCTGGGTGCTGATGATGATCAGATTGAATTTCCTGTCATTTATGCCTCGGGCAGAGATGGTTATGCAGGCCTGACTCCCGATGTGCGCGACGGTGATATGCGTCCTTTGTTTGAAGCAATCATCGACAATATTCCTGCTCCCGAGGGTGATCCCGACGGTCCTCTGCAGCTTCTGTTCTCATCGCTTGACTACGATGACTATGTCGGCAGAATCGGTGTCGGCAGAGTGGAAAGAGGCCGCATCAAATACGGTCAGAATGCTGTTTTGTGCCACGCCGACGGAACCACAAGCAATGTTAAGGTGTCCCGTCTTTATGCCTTTGACGGTCTGCGCCGTGCAGAGGTGGATGAAGCATGTGCAGGTGATATTGTTTCTGTTTCGGGTGTGGAAGGCCTGAACATCGGTGAAACCCTTTGTGCACCTGATTGCATTGAGCCGCTTCCCTTTGTTAAAATTGATGAGCCCACTATTTCGATGAACTTTATTGTCAACGACAGCCCCTTTGCAGGCAGAGAAGGCAAGTTTGTTACCTCGCGTAACATCCGTGCACGTCTGTTCAAGGAAGTGGAAACCAACGTCAGCATGCGTGTGGAGGAAACCGACACCACCGACTCGTTCAAGGTCTCGGGACGCGGTGAGCTGCATCTTTCCATTCTTATCGAAACCATGCGCCGTCAGGGCTATGAGTTCCAGGT
This sequence comes from Acutalibacteraceae bacterium, assembly GCA_045659125.1. Taxonomy (GTDB): domain Bacteria; phylum Bacillota; class Clostridia; order Oscillospirales; family Acutalibacteraceae; genus RUG806. Next base: position 16,540 of record JAZOWJ010000309.1, on the reverse strand, counting down.
TTCCCGACCGAAGGTTATCTTCAAGGAAATCGACGGCAAGCTGCACGAGCCTATGGAGCTGCTGATCGTCGAAGTACCGCAGGATTATGTCGGTGCGGTTATGGAAAAAATCGGCTCGCGTAAGGGTGAGCTCGAAAACATGGGCACCCGTGACGGCGGTACCACCCATCTTGAATTCAAGATCCCTGCAAGAGGTCTTATCGGCTATCGTTCGGAATTCCTCACCGATACCAACGGCTACGGCCTCATGAACAACCTCTTTGCAGGCTACGAGCCCTACAAGGGCGATATTCAGATGCGTGAAAGAGGCTCCATCGTTTCGCACGAAACGGGCGAAAGCACTGCTTACGGTCTTTGGAACACCCAGGAGCGCGGCAGACTGTTCATCGGCCCCGGTGTGGATGTTTACGAAGGCATGATCGTCGGCGAATGTGCCAAGAACGAAGACCTTGTCTGCAATGTCTGCAAGAAAAAACAGATGACCAACACCCGTGCATCGGGCTCGGATGATGCACTGCGTCTGGTTCCGCCTTCAAGACTGAGCCTTGAACAGAGCATGGAATTCATCGGCGATGATGAGCTGCTTGAGGTTACACCCGTTTCTCTTCGTCTTCGCAAGCGTGTTCTCTCCAAGGAAATGCGCCTGAAGGCCGAACACAGAAAGAAATAAGATGGAAAACAAAAGTATTTTAAAAATCTCTGTCGGCGGACAGACATATAATCTTGTTACCGATGATAAAAAGGGTGAAGCCAAGGAGCTTGCTGCCGACCTCGACAAAAAGGTCACAAGGCTCATGAAGGAAAACGCGGGCTGTACTTATACGCAGGCGGTGGTGCTTGCGGCTCTCGACTATGCGCAGACCGCAAAGCATGCTGTTGAATCCGAAGAAAAGCTGCGCAGTGAGGTGCGTGCGTATCTGGAGGATTCCGCAAAAGCCAAAACCGAACGCGACAAGGCCAACCGCGAGCTTGAACGGTTAAAGCTCAAGCTCAAGCGCTCGCAAAGCACAAAGTCCTCCCTGTGGGGAACGGAAGAATAAAAATGAACAGCATCCCGTCCGTAAAAGGAAAGGATGCTGTTTTTTTACGGTTAATCTGCGTTGCAGGTGCCTGCTATTGTTTTGGGAAACGATGAAACGGTGCTTTGCTTGTTATTTTTGTAATCGGATACGGACAATATCGCGCGAGTGCTTTTTTAGCGGATCGTCCGTACTGAAAATACGGTTTTGCTTCTTCAATTTTCCTTTGTTCTTTGCGGTCAGTGGTTGCAAATTCAAATTCAATAGAAGGAAGTCGGAAGTGTGAGCCGATGCGCAAGGCTTTTATTTCTTCCCATTGGTATGTCCACAGAATATTTTGCTTTTGGAGGCATGCAATTCCTTGTGCAGTCACTTCTATGTGCGGAGAAGAAAAGGCGATACAATTGAAAATAAAACACACAAGGGTAAGCAACAGCATAATTAAAAGCAAAGGAGCAAACGGTTTGACACGGATCAGAAGGAATATATTGCAGGCTATCGGAATTGCGAATGCAATTGCCGATTCAATGATAATAAGTTCATCTCGCCGAAAACGCATTGAAGCTCATCCTTTCTTTTGTTCTGTTTACAGTATATCATATTTTGAACCAAAAGAAAACAGCAGAATGTGCAAAAAAGAAGGTATCTTTTTTGCAAAGAATGCAAAAAGGAGCTGTGTTTCATTACAGCTCCTTTTCGGTTGTGATACATTTTACTTTTTCCCGATTTTCTTTTTTGCCTGTTTTGCTTCCAGGCGGCGTCGGGTTTCGGCAGTGCGCTGTGCCTTCTGCTGCGTCTCCAGCTGCAGCTGCTTTGCATATTCCTCTTCCACGCGTGCTTTTGCCGCATCGTAGTCTGCAAGGAAAGAATCAAGATTGCGGTAGCAGTCATCCAGAAGCAGGTTGCGCTTTGCCGCAAGGTAAGGCTTTGTCACCTTTGCATAGCTGTTGCGCTCACGCTTGGCGGTTCGGATGGCAGCAGTGCGTGCCTTTTTTTGTTCTGCTGTGTCTGCAGGCATATTATATGCATTTTCGAGGTCGGCAGGGTCAAAGGTCTGCACACCGTCGGGGTACTGATTCAGCACAATCTTCTGAATACGCGGCAGGGTCTTTATCAGGCTCACAAAATCCCTGCGCTGTGTTTTTTCTGCACTTGTTGCACCCTTGGGCAGCTGCTTTGCAATCTGCAGCAGTTCTTCTGCCTGCAGGAAATATCCGTTTTCGCCTGCACGTACGATTTTTTCACTCAGGTCGAGTATTGCCGCACCGAATGGTGTGTTGAAGCGACCCAGTTCCGTGTTGACAAACGCAGCAATTTCAATTTCCTCATTGATTCGCTTCTTTTCCTTGTTGGCGGCACGCTCGTCCTTGTCTTTTGAACGGACGATGGGCTGTTCTTGTTGGTTTGCGTATTCTCTTGTTGCAAAAATGCCCTCGCAGGCCTCGCAATACAGCTTGTCATCCAAAAGACCTGCAGCCTTGTCCTCGGCAGCAGAGCGCAGGCGGATGACACGGATAACACCCTTTTGTCCCGCTTCAGTCAGGTCATAGAAGAACCACGGAATGATGTCAATGACTGCACCGACAAGGCTTATTTTCATCAGTACATCCAGAAGCGAATACAGCACATTGCCCTCGTTGTAGTTGCCGTTGTCGTCATATACCATCAGCACCGAGTAATCCGTGCCGTCAAAGCCGTTTTTGCGGTAGATCCACGGAACAAACAGGTTCGTGACGGCACCGACCGCACCGCCGACATAGTGTTCGACCAGTCCGAATGCACCGTCAATGCGCTCACCCGACAGATATTGCTGATAATCGCGGATATCCGATTCGATGGCTCTGTCCACAACCTCCGTGGTGTCCCAGAAGCGGTTGAGGAAGAAGAAAATTGCAATCATGGGAATGCTCTTCTTGTAGGTGAGCATAAGTCCCAGTGTGATGAACACCTGACTTGTGTTCTTGACGATTTTGAACCTGCGCTTGCCCAGCACACGAATGAGCGTGGGGGAGAACAGCATAGCCCACATGGACGAGTTGTAGGTGAGGGTATCGATAACACCGTACATACTCATGGAGCCGATTTTGCCGTAGTGGAACACCCACTGCAGAAGAATATTCTTGCACGATTCCATAAAATCGTTCCATGCGTCGGTGCACTTGATCCAGAAATATCTGTTGCTTGTAACGGCTCGCAGTGCATCCTTGAAGCTGAGGTCAGCCACCTCGGACACGGGCTGAATAATGCGCTCACGCACACCGAAGTAGGCTGTCATGCTCATCGCACAGCCCACGATGATGAACACGGGATAAATCATGCGGTAGGTGTTGATGTTATAAAGATTGCCGTCTGCAAACAGGTCTGCCATCACGGGCATGATGATGCCTGTCAGGCTCGGTGCAAAATTGTGTACAAGGCTTGTCACCATCATGATTCGTACTCGCTCCTGCGAGTTGGGCGACAGAACATACACAAGATTGCTCACACCTGTTGAGTACCAGCCCTTGACATAGCCCTCGATCTGACCTATAAGGAACAGCGATATGACCATTTTCATGTAACCGACCCTTTCGTAGGGGAAGAACAGGGCAAGCATGGAAAGCGCTGCAGCAGGAATGGCGAGCTTTATGTAAACACGGTACTTGCCGTCACGGCTTCGCAGATGGTCAATGATGTATGCATTCAGCGGTGCTGTGACATAGCCGATGGCTGTGCAGATATAGCCTAAAATAATCAGGTCGCGGTGTGTCATGTGCAGGGTGGTTGCTGTGAATGCATCGTTGACACCGAAGCCGAAGCCGAAGGAGGTCGCAAGACGCATACCCAGCCAGCCGACCGACAGCATGAAATATTCCTTGTAGGCAACGTAGTCGCCGGGTGCAGGGTGCTTCCAGTAGGCCCTCACATCGCGCACGAGTGACAAGCCTTTATTGATAATGGTCATACGAGCCCTCCCTTGAATACAAGTGTTGTTACACTGCGCGGAGAAAGCAAAATGTCGTTGGCAGTGCATTGCAGCGGTGCAAGGTCATGCTCCGCATCCGTCACAAAGGCCTGCAGGGAATGTGTGCCGAGCTGTGGCAGGCAAAGCGGCTGTGCGGATTGCGACTTGTTCATCACAACCACCGTTGTTGTGCCATCCTTTTCGAAAGCGGCGGCTTTTATGTTGTCGTTTTTAGCTTCCGCAGGCATGTATTTTGCACCCACGGGGATGTATTTTGAGAAATTGCCGAAGGCAAAATAACGTTTTGTGAATTCAAAGCCCGGTTTGTCAAGGTCAATATACAAAAGCCCGTCGCAGTAGTCCACATTGGAAACCGCAATCCAGTTCTGCCATGCACAGGCATGTAACAGACAGATGTCATCGAGCATGGTTTCCGCCTGCACAAGTGCGGAGTCCATGCCGTAATCCCTGCCGCCCTGCATGTGTGTCCATTCGCTCACACGCACCTTTGCATCGGGATATTTTTTGTTAAGCCACTTGCGCCAGCGTTTGACGTAAGAAATTCGGTCATTCAGAAAATCCGTGATTGCTCCGAGCTTTACGGGCAACGGCAGGAAATAGGAATGCACATCCACACCGTCGGACATGGATTTTATTTTTTTATCTCCGAGCATAATGCGCGAATAGGTTTTGTTGAACCAGCGGATGTCGCCGTTTTCCGCACCCGACAGCAGAACACCGCAGTCGGCTTCTCTGAATTTGTCGGCACAAATGCGCATAAGCTCCCAAACCTGCCACGGACGATAGTGGCAGCCCTCCTGCCCGTTTTTGTCTGTCCATACCCATACAGGCTCATTGACAGGGGAAAAGTACTTCACGGGTACTCCCATCGAGAGAAAATGCTTTGTCACCTCTACGCAGTAGTCTGCAAAGGGTGCAAAATTTTTACGGCGGATATTTGCAGCACCGGGATAGCTGCAGCAGCTTTTATGGTTGATTGTGTATTTTTCGGGCGGAGAATTGCAAAACAGAACAACCTCCTCGCAGCCGTTTTTTACGCAGGACAAAAGCATCCGCACCGCGTTTTCATCACGGCTCCAATCGTAGCTGCCGTCATTTTTCAGATGGCATTCTGCCATGCGGCAGGTCTGGTCAAAAACAGATGATTTTGAATTCTGCGAGCCGCCGCCGAGGTTGTGGCGATAGGCTGTTACACCGATGCCCTTTTCCTTGTCAAACAGCAGCCGGGCTATGTGCTCATAAACAGGCAGACCGCTTTCGGGATCGGTTGTGTCCCAACCGCCGACCACCTGTGCCCACCATGCACCGCTTACACCGAAGCCCTCCATGGTTTGTCCTGCACGGTCAGGATAAAGAATCAGCTTTTGCATAAATCTCCCTCCAATCTTTTTTAGTATATCATAAAAAAATGCAATTCGTCAAATGTTTAATTCTTTTTAACAAAAAAAGAGGCTTGCAGCAGCCTCTTTGTGTAATGCGTATTTAATTTATCCCAAGCTGCCTGCGTTTTCAGGCTCGGTGGCAGGCACGGCAGGGCTGTCAAAGGTAAGATTCGGCATTTTGACCCAGCCGTAATTGCCGTTGCTGCTGGTTCTTCCCCAGAAGCATTCGTTTTCAGTGTCATATTTGAAGGCGCTGACAACAACGCGGACACCTTTTTCGAGCACTGCAACGCGGCTTGCGTCTGCAGACGCGGTATCACGCAGATACACACCGTCCTCTGCGGTCACAATGTAATTGCCCTTGGGCGGTGCGGTGGGTGCCGATTCGGACGGCTCGCTGATGGCAAGGGGCATGGTCGTGGTTACGGTGGACAGGGATTTTTCACCCGAAAGCACATCGGGGATATCCGTAAAGGACAGCTTGAAATGATTCATGACCACAAGGAAAATGCAGATGATACCCAAAAAAACGGCACCGCCGAGCATGACCTTGGTGTTGTTTTTCTGCTGACGGTCAATTTTTGCATTTCGCTTTTCCTGTTTTTTCTCCCACTTGGCATCCTTTTTTGCTTGTCTTGCTGCCTTTTTCAGCTGTCTTGCGGTGGGCTCGGGCTCTTCCTCGGGCTCTTCTTCAATCACTTCAGGCTCATATTCCTCGGCCTCTTCCTCGTCAACAAAGACAGGCTCATCATAAACAGCTGCCTGCTCCTGTGAATCGTAGGACTGAAAATCATCCGTTGCAACGGTCGGCTCCTCGGGCTGATTTTCGGCTGCTGACTGCACATTTTTTTCAAACGCATCTGAAAATGCCTGCATGAAATCAGCGGCACTGCGGTTTGGGGTTTTTACATTTTCGGTCTCCATAATCTCCTCCGATTTAAAAAACAAGCTACATATATTATGCCGTAGATTACTCCTGATGTCAACGAAAAGAAGGTTGCATTTTGATTACAATTTTGCAACAATTGTAACTGTTTTTATTCATTTGTATTCAAAAAAAGACAGATTGATTACTTGACATTTTGCTTGCATTCTATTAAAATAAATATAATCGGCAGTTTGCCGATTTGCAGGAAATATCCTGCTTTGATGCACTTGATTTTAAGAAAGAAAACGAGGTGGAACAGACATGGACGCAGACAGTAACGGCGCAAATTCCGGTGGCCGACCGCGAAGTTGCACGCACAATTACGTAATACTTGCGGCAAGTCCGTCTGTTGCACCGACGGATTTGCGATAACACTCGAAGTGCTATCCTCGACTGCCGTCTTTTTGCGTATTACTTCTGTCGGGATTTTTTCCCACACACAAAAAAACAGGAGGAATACGAATGGAAGGCATTCAGAAAATTACGGATATCATCCGTAAGCTGCTCTCAGGCAAAAAGTATCCCCAGCTGCGTGAAATGCTCGCCTGCATGGAGGGTGCCGACCTTGCCGAAATTTTTTCGGAGCTTGATAACGACGGCCTGCTCGTTGTTTTCAGACTGCTTCCGAAGGAGCTTGCCGCCGAAGCATTTGTTGAAATGGATTCGGACAGGCAGGAAACACTTATCACATCCTTTACCGACCGCGAATTGACAGGACTGCTCGATGAACTGTATGATGACGATACCGTTGACATCATCGAGGAAATGCCCGCCAATGTTGTGCAGCGCATTCTGAAGAATGCATCGCCCGAAACCCGTCGCTCGGTCAATGAGCTTCTCAAATACCCCGACAATTCCGCAGGCTCTATCATGACCACGGAATATGTTTATCTCAGAAAGCATCTTACTGTCGGCGAGGCATTTGCGTTTATCCGCAGTGTTGCGCTTGACAAGGAAACCGTTTATACCTGCTATGTCACCGACAACCGCCGTCTGCTGGGTGTTGTATCCGTCAAGGATCTTCTTCTTGCAAACGAGGACACGATTGTTGCGGACATCATGGACACCAATGTCATCAGTGTGCACACCGAGGATGACCGCGAAGAAATTGCTGTGCTGTTTTCGCATTACGACTTCCTTGCCATGCCCGTTGTGGACCGTGAGGACAGACTCGTCGGTATCATCACCGTTGACGATGCAATTGATGTTCTGCAGGAAGAGGCCGACGAGGATATGGCTATTATCTCGGCTGTTACCCCCACCGATAAGCCGTATCTGAAAACAGGCATCGGTGAACTGTGGAAGGCACGTATTCCGTGGCTGCTGCTGCTCATGCTTTCCGCTACCCTGACAGGAATTATCATCAACCACTTTGAAAATGCACTTTCCGCACTGGTCGTGCTCACCGCCTTCATCCCCATGCTCATGGGTACGGGCGGTAACGCAGGCAGCCAGTCCTCGGTTACGGTTATCCGTGGTATTTCCCTGGGTGAAATCGAATTCACCGATGCACTCAAGGTCCTTTTCAAGGAATTCAAGGTTTCTATTCTTTGCGGTCTGACGCTTACGGTGGCCACCTTTGCAAAGGTGCTGCTGATTGATCGCTTGTTGCTGGGCAATACGGACATCACTGTTCTTGTTGCCTTTGTTGTGAGCATTACGCTCGGTGTTACGGTCATATTGTCGAAGATCATCGGCTGCTCGATGCCGCTTCTTGCCAAGAAGCTCAACCTCGACCCTGCGGTAATGGCCAGCCCGTTCATTACCACCATCGTCGATGCGGTGTCACTGCTTGTGTACTTCGGCTTTGCAAGTTGGATATTACATTTATGAAAAAGGAGCAAACAACATGAAAAGAAGTTTCAGAACCCTTCTCAGTGTCCTCATGGCTGCATTGCTGATTGCTGCATGCCTGATTCCCGCTGGTGCTGCTGCAGAGCTGCCCTTTGACACCTCTCTGCAGGTGCACGAGGACGGCACCTTCAAGATCTGCATGTTCAACGACCTGCAGGACAAGAGAAACCCCAACAAGAAGACCATTGCCCTGATGGAAGCTGTGCTTGATTCCGAAAAGCCTGACCTTGTTGTTATCGCAGGCGACACCATTTCGGATATGTACACCACTGCTTCTGCAGACGATGTTGATGCCACCATCAAGGCTCTCATGAAGCCCATCGCTGACAGAAACATTCCCTTCCTGTTCACCTTCGGTAACCATGACCACGATGCATCCGATGCGCTTTCTCTTGAAGGCATGATTGAGTCCTGCAAGAGCTATGCAAGCTGCATCATTCCCGATGACGTCTGCGATCCCGGCACCTACAACGTTCCCATTCTCAATTCCGACGGCACGGGCTATGCATTCAATGTTTACATGATTGACACCGGTAACAAGAATGCAGAAGTCGGCGGCTACCGCGGTGCTCTTCCTTATCAGAATGAATGGTATAAGGCAAAGAGCGACGAGCTCAAGGCTGCAAACGGCGGTGAGGTCGTTCCTTCTCTGCTGTTCCAGCACATTCCCGTCAAGGAAATTTATCAGTTCATGGAAGAAACCGACGATATTCAGAATGCTTATTTCAGCATTGATGACTACAAATGGTATCGCCTGAAGGAAGACAAGCTCTGCGAAGGCAATAACTACTGCTTCGAGGCTCCCTGCTCCGAAAAGCAGACCGTGACCACCGGTCAGTATGAATCCTGGCTCGAAAAGGGCGACATCATCGGCGCATTCTATGGCCACGACCACATCAATAACTTCGTCGGTATCACCGAAGAAGGCATCAAGATGGGCTACAATGCAGGCACCGGCTTTGCTACCTACGGCGAAGGCGGCAACAGAAGTGCAAGAATTTTTGTCCTCAACGAAAATGCACCTGCTGATTACGAAACCTACAATGTAACCTACGATGAAATCATGGGCACAAATAACACCTTCGTCATCATGGACCTGTTCTCCCTGAAGACCATCACCATGCTCATGCGTATTCTCTATCCGTTCATCGGCTGGATCTTCGAGCTTCTGTAAGAATAATTACATAGTAAATGCAACAGCCTGTCCGTTTTTTGCGGACAGGCTGTGTTTTGTATTTTTTTCGGCGGACGGATTTATGCTGTGTAATCGGTTGACAGGTTGCCGTCGTTGTCGAAAGTGAGGGTGAGGGAAAAACTTTCCTGTGTCCTGTCTGCATAACAGACGGTGCCGGTAATGACATCATAAACCGAAGAAAGGGCTGTGTCGGGAGCCGATCTGAGCGTATCTTTAAGAGCTTCGGATACGAACCAGTCAAAGGTCATGCCGTCATTCTTGCCGTAAACGCTTTTGTATTCTTCCCCTGTAACAGTGATGCAATCGCCCGTTTTTACGGTCTGAATGTATTGGCTGAGATCTGTCATGTGGTTATCATCTGCGACCGTCAGTTGTCCGTTTGCCGTGCAGGAGAGTGTGATTTTTTCAACACTGTCAGGGTTGTCAAGTCTGATACGGATGTGATCCATCGTACCGAAATACACGGCAACACTGCCGTCCTCGCCGTGAATCTTCCAACCGCTTTCCGTGCCGTACAGTGCCTGCAGTTTTACCTTCATTTCATAGGGAATTCTGCTGATTTCGTCTTCCGTCAGTCCGCTTGTGTCTTTCACAAACAGAATACCGCCGAGCGGAACGGACACATTACGAGCTCTGTTAATTTCTGTCTCGGTTGCCGTTGCCGCGTTGGCGACGATCAGACAGAAGTTTTTGTTCAGAATGTTGCTTGTTTCGGCAGTGCCTGTACTGTTGTCGGTTGTCAGTGCTGTGTCACCGTTAAAAAGTGTAATGCCTGCCGCCGCCAGCATAACAAATGCCAATGCAAATGCCGCGGTTTTGGAAATGATGTTTTTTCTTTGCGTTTTTTTTCTGTTCATAAAATCCACCTTATTCAAAATATTTTCTGCCATATCCTTATCGGATCTCATAGTCAAAATTCTCCTTTTGTAATTGATTTTTGAGTGCGTTTCTTGCTCTGTGCAATAAAACGGATGTGCTTTTTTTTGTTTTCTTCAGGATTTTTGCAATGGCCGCTATGTCAAAATCTTCAAAATAGAACAGTATCAGCACATTTCTGTAGGCGGGGTTGATATGGTTGAGAGCATCTCGGACGGCTTTTTGTTCTTCATTTCGGTAATATGCTTCAGCCATCTCTCGCTCATTGCTTTCAAGATGACGGATCTCATCGATGGAAACATATTTTCCCTGCGGATTTTTCCGCAACCAGTCCAACGCGAGATTTCTTCCGATTGCATAGAGCCATGTTTTAAAAGAAGCCGAGCCGTTGTCTTTCGGCTTTTTAGTTAACAACTTCACAAAGGTATCTTCGGTCAGATCTTCCGCAACGGCAATATTATTCACGATGGAATGAATGTAATTCTGCAGTCCGGGACGGTATTGCGATACGATTTCGACCAGAGCATCTTCATCACCTGCAAGAAAACGGCGGTAGCTACCTGCACCGTTATCCATTGGTTCCTCCTTTCCGAAGACCGTGTACGGGGCGGAGCGTTCCCGACTTTTGCGGCCTTCATTTCTTACACGAAGAAACGGGACAATTATTACACCGATTTTTGAAAAATATCGGAACTTGCGGCAATGAAACGGAAAAACACTTGATTTTCTTTGCAGAAGCGGGTATAATAATATCAAATCACGATTTAGTAAATCACGATTTGAGAAAATGAGGTGATTTTGTGTTTATCGGAAGAGAATCGGAACTGCAGTTTCTGGAAAATAAATATGCGGCAAAAAACGGACAGCTGGTTGTGCTTTACGGCAGACGGCGTGTCGGGAAAACAGAAACATTGAAAGAATTCTGCAAAAATAAAAAGCATATTTTTTATTCCTGCACACAAAGCACGGACAAGGTGCAGCTGCAGAAATTCTCAAAACGCCTTTTGCAGGAGGACATACCTGCCAAAAAGTATCTTTCTGAATTTGCGGATTGGGAAAGTGCATTCGGGGCGATCCTTGAGTTACCTTACGGCGAAGAAAAAAAACTGATTGTCATTGATGAGTTTCCCCATATGTGTAAGGCAAACAAAAGCATCCCGTCCGTTTTGCAGAATCTTTGGGATACTCAACTGAAAGATCACAATGTGATGGTTATTCTCTGTGGCAGTGCCATGAGTTTTATTGAAAAAGAATTGCTTGCCGAGAAAAATCCGTTATACGGGAGAGCTACCGGAATATACAAAATGACAGAAATGGGTTTTTATGATGCCGTAAAATTCTTTCCCGCGTACTCTGATCCGGATAAAATCATCGCCTATTCAATTCTGGGCGGTATTCCGCATTATCTTTGTCAGTTTGATCCCGATTTGCCTTTGTCCGAGAATATAAAGAAAAACATTCTGACCAAGGGCTGTGTGCTGTACAGTGAGGTGGATTTTCTTCTGCACCAGGAGCTTCGGGAGACACCGATCTACAATTCCATTATTGAAGCGGTGGCTCTCGGGAATACAAAGCTCAATGACATAAGTCAAAAATCTCTGGTTGAGGATACCTCAAAAACAAGTGTATATCTTAAAAATCTGATTGAGTTGGGTATTATTGAACGGGAATTTTCAGTCGATTCCAAAATAAAAGAAAAGGCAAATACAAACAGGGGCACATACCGCCTTACCGATAATTTTTTCAGATTTTGGTATGCATTCGGTTTCACTAATTTTTCACAGCTTGAAGACGGAGATACACAAGGGGTTTATTCCCATGTTGTTGAACCGGCTTTGCATGAGTTTGCTTCACACGCTTTTGAGAATGTTTGCAAAGAATTTGTAAAAGAAATGCAGAAGCAAAATCTGTTGCCTTTCAGATATACAAAAATGGGACGATGGACTGGCAAAACAACAGTCCGTGATACCACAGCCGTGAACGGTTCCCGAATTGCAGAAACGGAAATCGATTTATTGGGAATCGGAAGCGACGAAAAAGAATATCTGGTCGGTGAATGCAAATTCAAAAAAACTCCCTTTTCTTATGCCGAATATCTTGATACAAAAGCAAAGCTTTCACCGCTGAAAGAAAATGCAGCCTTTTACTATGCTTTGTTTGCGGAATCGGGCTTCGATACGGCTGTACGGAATGAAGCGGCAGCAGACCAACGGATCCTGCTGTATGAACTGTCTGATATTGTGAATTTCAAATAAAGAAAAATCCCGTCTGCGGTTGAATGAGATCTGCAGACGGGATTCATATTTGATTTTTACAGCAGCTTGAGCAGGCTTTCCACATCCTCGTCTGTGGTTGCCCAGCTGGTCGCAATGCGCATAACGGTGTGGCTGTCGTCCTTCTTTTCCCAGAAGCCGAAGCATACCTTTTCGCTTAAGTTTTTCAGACGGTTGTTTTCAAGCACAATGAAAATCTGATTGGAAACGGTTTCAATGAAAATTTCATATCCCTTTTCCTTGAATGCCTTGCGTACCTTTTCGGCCTGCACATTGGCATTTTTGCAGATTTCCATGTAAAGATTGTCTGTGAACAGGGTGTCAAACTGCACACCGAGCAGTCTGCCCTTTGCAAGCAATGCACCGTGCTGCTTGACGGTGGTGAAGAATTGACGGGGTGCACCGTGGTGGGGGAACACTACCGCTTCACCGCAGAGCGCACCGCACTTTGTGCCGCCGATGTAGAACACATCGCAAAGCGAGGCAATCGTCGGCAGGTCAAGGTCTGTGCCGTCACTTGTGAGTGCATAGCCGAGTCTTGCACCGTCTAAAAACAGCGGAATGCTGTATTGACGGCAGATGTCGGAAATGGCGGTCAGCTCGTCCCTGGTGTAGAGTGTGCCGTATTCCGTGGGGTGTGAAACATACACCATGCCTGGGAAAATCATGTGGTCATGGTTGTCGTCGGCATAGAATGTGGCAAGCAGGTCGGCAAGCTCCCTTGCATCGACCTTGCCCAGATGATGCGGCAGGGGCAGCACCTTGTGGCCGTCTGCTTCCACAGCACCTGCTTCGTGGCCGTTGATGTGGCCTGTTACGGCAGCCACAACACCCTCGAAATTTTTAAGCATTGCGTCAATAACGGTGGCATTTGCCTGTGTGCCGCCGACAAGGAAATACACATCTGCCGTTTCGTCACCGCAGGCCGTGCGGATTTTGGCTCTTGCATCCTCGCAGAAGCAGTCCACACCGTAGCCCGTCTGCGCAATAAGATTGGTTTTTATCAGGTTTTCAAGAATGGCAGGATGTGCCCCCTGAATATAGTCACTTTCAAAATGAAGCATAAGAATGTTCCTTCCTTATTATGTTGAAATATTTATATCATTTTTTGGTTTTAAAGTCAATGCGGATGTTCGAATTTTCACAAAAGGAAATAAGGAAAGCAGATATTGATTTTTTGCTTGTAATATGGTATAATAAAACATGCAATTTGCGTACAATAAACCAAAAAGGAGTTGAAATATATGAAAAAAATCATCTGCAAGGTAGAATACGATACCGACAATGCCGAGCTTGTTGCAAAGTTCACAAGCGGAAACTTCGGTGATGCGGACGGTTACGAGGAAACTCTTTACAAAACCGCAAACGGAAAATTCTTCCTGTATGTCAACGGCGGTGCCGAATCCCTCTATCCTGCCGAAAACATCACCCGTATGTCTGCCGACAAGGCAAATGCATGGCTCGAATCTCACATCGGATAAAAAAAACCGCCTTCGGGCGGTTTTTTTATTCAAATGCAAAATGTAAAATGCAAAGTGCAAAGTGCAAAATGAAAGGAATGGCGTTGCCATTATAGATGATGTAATTTTATATTTTGCTGTTTCATTTTTCATTTGTTATGTTTTTTGTGTTTAATTTCATGCAAGATATTCGACAGATGTTTAAATAATTGTGTTTTTTTATATGTAACATTCTTCATGTTCTATAAATCGGAGCGAAGCGACCCGATAATTTTGCATTTTGCATTCCTGCATTTTGCATTTGACTTATTATCAGCTTTATTGCTGATAATAAGTCACTTCTTCACCCTCGGTTACCTTCACACGCAGGCTGCCGTCGGGGCTGTAGGTGCAGCTGCATTCGGCAATTGCCTTGTTGCCGCTGTAATATTTGTTGCCTGCAAGCCGACGCGATGCATCGAAAAAGGCATACAGGGTGGTGTTTTGTGTGAAGCTGCCGTCCGTGTGCAGGTAGGGTCGGTTGAAATAAACCACTGTGAACGAGCCGTCCTCGTTTACCTCGCACACAGAGCCCTGTCCGAAGCTCTGTCCGATTGCTACGGGTGCATTGCCGAAATAATCACCGCCATCGGCACTGACGGTGTCGGTTTTTTTGCCCGTGCGGTCATAGTACAGGGTGCAAACAGGAATGCCGTATTCGCTGTAGGTGCTTTTTGCACTGCCGTCGGCAGAAAAGACGGTCTGATATTCGCAAAGAGATGTTCCGTTTTTGCTGTAAACGGCTGCAACGGTGTCAAAGGCGCTGTTGACAACAACATACAGGTCAAGCCCTGCATAGAGCATGCCGTCTGAAAGACGGTGTGTGCGGTCTGTGAACAGCAGGGTATAGCTGCCGTCCGTGCCCACGGAAACCACCGTTGCATTGCCGAAGGAGCCGCAGTTGATCCATGTGCCCACCACAATGCCGTAATCGGAGGTGAACAGCTGTGCACCGTCCATGGCAACACTGCGCAATTGACGCAGTCTGCCGTTTTCCTGCCATACACTCACATAGCCGCCGTCCTTGCCGTAAAATATCTTGCTTCCGGCAAAGCGGTTGCCCGAAAAATCGGTATATTCCTTGAATATTTCCCTGCCGTTTTCATAAACGGTTTCTATTTTTTTGCAGGCCGCCATGGTGCCGTTTGCAAGGGTGTATCCGTAGCCGCTGTCGGCGGTTGCCTGCGAAATAACGGATGAGAGCAAGCCGTTCGTATAATAAAAATCAGAACGGAACAGCACATTGCCTGTCACGGTGTCATGGGTGAATTCCACCGCCTTGTTGCCGTCTGCATAATTGAAGGCGGTATAGTAGCAGCTGCCGTCGGGGCTGTAGGAGGTGACCATTGCACCGCCGGGCACATACGACCCGATGGGGGCATAGGGTGTGCCGTTGTGTGCTGCAACAACGGTGGATTCCTGCACGGGCGCCGTGGGCTGCTGCTCGTCTTTTGCGCAGGCACAAAGCAGGGAAATGCATAACAAAAGCATGGCAAGCATGCATTTTTTCATAGCTTTTCCCCCGCTTTCCTTTGTGAAATATAATACAATATAACATAACTGCCTTCAAAAATCAAGCCGAAGAAACGCAGCTGCCTGTCATAATGAATCACAAAGAGAAAAAAGAATTGTCATTTTTATTAAAATTTTTGCTTTTCGCTTGCGTTTTTTATTTATTTTGTTTATTATATGTGTATATCACCAAAAGGGAGGGATTTTTTTTGGAAAATGAAAGCAAACGCATTTCCGAAGGAAAACTGTTGTATGACCCCTTGTTCGACAAAAAGCCTGATGTTAAAATTCAGGATGACCCCACAAAGGGCTTCTTCGGCAAGGCCATTGTCAAAAAGACAGGATTTATCATTCTGCTGCTGTGTTTTGTCGGTTTTTCCATGTTCTTCAGCTTCAACTCTATTGCGAAGGATTTGTATACATTTGCCGACAACGGCGATGGCACCTATATGCTCGACGAATACCACGGCGGCAACCGCAAGGTGCTGGAGGTTGACTTTGTACGCAGTGAAGAGGATGCTGCTGATGAAACCAAGCCTGTCACCACTGTACGCCGTTTTGCGGTGTGCTGTGATGAGTCGGTCAACTTCATCTTCATCGGCAAGGATGTGCAGGTAATTGATTCCAAGGCCTTTTACACCTGCAAAAACCTGTATGCCGTGATCGTGGATGCGGAAAATGAGAATTTCATTTCTTCTGACGGTGTGCTTTACAAATGTGCAAACGGTGATGGTGTGCCGACGGAGCTTGTGCTGTATCCCACAAAGAACGGAGACTACCGCACTGCCCTTGATATGGGTGTGAAAGCACCTGTCACGGCAGAGGATGTAACTGCATTCATCGATGCAATCACACCGCTTCTGGAAGCTGAAAAAACTGCCGAACCCAATGAAGAAGGCAAGATGACCAAGAACGAATTTGATCTTCGCTTTGATGAAGTCGGCACAAAATACGAAATTCAGTCCACAGTAACGGCTGTGGGTGAACTCGCCTTTGCGTATGCTGACAGACTGCAGCATATCACAATTTCCGACGGG
>JAZOWJ010000308.1:0-20136 GCA_045659125.1 Acutalibacteraceae bacterium | reverse complement strand
GTAGCAAGTAACAAGCCTTTGCGGTTGGTAGCCGTAGAGTACGCCTTAAGGCGATGCCAGTAATATAGGGCTTTGCCCGCATATGAAGAACCCCCGGCTAAGCCGGGGGGTTCCTATTACTTATTTTGCAACGGGTACATTGATTACAATGTCAGACAACGGGAAGGTGCAGCACGGATGAATGCATCCGAACTTATAGTCTGCAAGACGTCTGTAATCAAGGTGCTTCGGAACATAAATCTGACCCGAAATCAGGTGCGAATGACAGAATCCGCATTCACCACTCCTGCAACGGGCAGGAACGGAAATACCGTTCTTTTCAAGTATCTGCATAATAGAATCATTGCTTGAGCCACTGACAGTTGTGGTAACATCCTGAATGGTGACAGTAATATTAACTGTTTCAGGAACCCCTGCAGGATAATCTGCCTGTGTAGACGGATTATGGAACTCACCGAACATTTCATGGCGGATATATTTTTTAGGCAGATTCAGCTTTTCAAGCTCTTTATCCACAAATTCATACATCTGCTGCGGTCCGCAAAGGAATACGGAATATGCTTCATCTGCTGGAGCATATTTCTTGATAAGGTCTGCAGTGATAAATCCGCTTTCTGCGCCTTCGAGAGCATCTGCGGCACCGTTGTCACTCAGGACATGCACAACCTTTACCTTGCTGCACTTTGCAGCAACAGCATCAAGCTCATCTTTAAACAGAATTACATCCTTGTTACGGCTGCCGTAAAGCAGAGTCATTTCGAAATCTTCATCACCGTCAGCAATGGCATTTGCCATCGACAAGAACGGAGTAATGCCGCTGCCACCTGCGAGACAAATTACCTTTTGAGCATCACGAAGCGGTTGATATTCAAAATTACCCGACGGAGCAGAAACCTCTACAGAACTACCGACCGCCCAATTGTCAAGAATATAACGGGATACAAGACCGCCTTCAACCAACTTTATGGTCAGCACATACTTACCATTCAGCGCATCCCTGGGGGAGGAAGAAATAGAATATGCTCTTGTGACAGGCATATTTTCGATTGTTTCAAAAACAGTAAGATATTTACCTGCGCCGAACCATGCAAGCTTTTCAGTTCCCTTTGCTGTATCAGGCACAAGAACAAAGCTCTTGCAGTCTTCACCGCGTTCAATGATTTCAGCAACCTTCAGATATTGTCTTTTGGGATGCAGAGCTTTCGCAATAACAGCTGCATTGTCAGAAAATACGGGAAATTCAGCCTTTGCACTTTCAAATCTTTCCTGTCTGTCTGAAAGCATAGACAGGAACTTTCTTGCCTTTAATGATTTGAGATCAGCCATCTTATTTACCCTCCTTCTGCATTGCATTTACAACAAGACCGCCTGCTTTTTCACCTGTGTAGTATGCACATCCGTAACCATCACCGCGCTCCTGCGAGGCGCCGCAGAAGAAGAAATTGTCAAACGGCTGGTCTTTAAGATACTGTACGGTACGCGGAATCATGCTGTCCCACTTTTCGAGTCTGTAACCGTAAGGTGTGCCGAGTGGTGTATTAAGATATCTTGAGAATGTGGGAGGCAGTGCAATTTCAATTTCCTCAATATAGGGAATAATTGAAATATTAAGAGCCTTTTCACAGGTTTCAATCATATCCTTGGCAACCTTGGTCTTGAACTTCTTATAATCTTCAGGCTTTACATCCTTCATAACATCGTCGAAGGTCATGGTTGTAAGGAACAGCTGACTTGTGCCTTCGGGAGTGCAATCAGGAATAATTTCATTCAGACAGTTGATAATGCAATAACCGCTGAAGAAGTTCTGTGCAGCCTCATATTGCTTGTCGGAATCTGAATCAGGAGCAATGAACGTGGAATAATCCTTGATGCCAAGCTCTTTAATGGTCTTATTCATGCCGAGATAAACAGTCGTAAGCGCGCAGGCTGTTTTTCTGGAATTAAGCATTTTCAGCTGTTGCTCAGGAATGTCTTTTGCATCGAAAAGATCTTTGAATACAGCATAAGGATACGAATTGCAAATGAAGTATTTGCCCGATACCTCCTTATTGCCGTTAATAACAACACCTGCAGGCTTGCCATCCTTGACGATCACCTTGGTAACTTCCGAATTGTACCAGATATCTCCGCCATTTCTGCGAATGACTTCATCCAGAGCAAGGCTCATTTCATGGCTTCTCAGTTTCGGAATACCGGTACCATTTTTAACATAGCTGTGAAGCATGGCCAAATAATATAAAAAGTCAAGCTGCGAGGCAGGAGAACCGAGGTAACACCAATATGTATTAAAAATGTCCTGTGCCTTCTTCGGCATTCCGAGTGCATCCAAGGAATCCTTCATGGTATGAGAAATCATACGCATCAGATTGGGAACATCCTTAAGTGAGCCGGGAAGCTTGGATAAATCCTCCATGCAATCAAAAGCCTTGAACATGCGATCAGACAGTCTGAAAGCTTCCTTACAGCTTTCATAAGAGCCGGGCACCATTTCTTCGAGCTTACTCGCAAAATTCTCAAAACCGACGGGCATGCGGGCATCCACAACGACCTCAATACCGTCCTCATTGATAAATGTATCTGTATCCCCTTCCTTTGCAGGGACAACAAGACGGAAGGTAGAATCATGCTGACACCAATCCACATTACCTTCCAAACGGATAAACATATCCTCAATCTGACCGGATTTGTCGGGTGCACCTACACCAGCAAGCTCATGCAGAGAGGGTTCAAATTCAAATCTTCCGCGCACAAATGAGGATGCAGAGCCACCGGGAATGTTATGCCGTTCCAGCAAAAGTGTGGAAAGCCCTGCTTTTGCACAAGTAGCAGCTGCCGCAAGACCGCCGTTGCCTGCACCAATCACAATGACATCATATTGTTTGCTCATAGACAGACTTCTCCTTTTTTGTATTATTTATAGTTTATCACAGTATTATTATATTTACAAGCCTGATTTTTATTTTCAACAGCAAGTTTTGTGAAATTCTTCTTGATTATTTTCAATGAGGCATATATAATATGATTAATATATTATAGGAAGTGAAAACATGCTATTTACAGAGAAAATCAAAGATGTTAAAACACAGCTTTCCGACTGCACAGATTTCGCAGTCAAGGGCATTACAAATATTTGTCAGAAATATGGCCCGCGTGCCGCCGGCGCAGACAGCGAAACAATGGCGCAGTATGAAATGCTTGAAGAGCTCAGCGCATACTCTGACACAGTTGCAAGAGAGACCTTCAAGGTTAACCGAGATGCATTTATGTCCTTTGTTCCGATTGCAGGCACTGCTCTGATTGGCGCAACTGCTCTCAACGCGGTTGCTGCATACACAAAAAAATCAAAAGCAGCACTTGGGTCACTCGGATTGATCGGCGGTGCACTTGCAGGGATTGCAGGCGAATTTGTTCTGTATAAAAAAATGCTTGATCCGCTTTTTAAAGAATACGAATCAGGCAATGTAATTGCGGTCAGAAAAGCAAAGGGCGAAACCAAACGCAGAATCATCATTTCAGGACACACTGACTCTGCTCCCGAATGGACTTATACCTATAAACTCGGTTCACACGGTGTTATCATGGTTGCAGGCTATGCCATTGCAGGCCTTGCTTACACCGCTGCAACCACTGCTGCGATTCTGAAAAATAAAAGCGGTTGCACTGCAAAGAAGATGGCGCTCGGACAGGCGGCATTCCTTCCCGCTTACGGTGCACTTTATAAGTTCACAAACAGCAAGAAATATGTTGACGGTGCAAACGACGACCTTTCGGGCTGCTATGTTTCTTCTGCTGTTATGAAATATCTCAGCGACAACGACATCCGCTTTGAAAACACTGAAGTCGTTTGCATGCTTGCAGGTAGTGAAGAGGCAGGTCTGCGCGGATCAAAAGCCTATTTTGAAGCACATCCGGAACTTAAAAATGATGGTGTTGAAACTATTTTCATCGGCTTTGACACTATCCGTGACGAAGAATACATGATGATCTACGAAAAAGATATGACCGGAACCGTGCAGAATGACAAACGCGTTTGCGCATTGCTCAAGGAGGCTGCAAAAAAATGCGGTAAGGATGTACCTGTCGGTGCTATTCCGCTCGGTTCTACCGATGCTGCAGCTGC
Organism: Acutalibacteraceae bacterium; assembly: GCA_045659125.1. Taxonomy (GTDB): domain Bacteria; phylum Bacillota; class Clostridia; order Oscillospirales; family Acutalibacteraceae; genus RUG806. The sequence goes on along the minus strand of JAZOWJ010000308.1, from coordinate 16,016 downwards.
TTCGCAGGCCGGCATTGCTGCTGCAAGCTTTGTTGCAATGGATCCTACCCCTGCACAGTATTATCACACAAGACTGGACACTGCTGATATTCTTGTTCCTGCAACAATTGAAAAAACACTTGAAATTGCCCTCCAGACGATCTTTGACTTCGACGAAAACGGCATCTGATCAAGCATAAAAAAATGCCCCCTTGTTCATTTGAACAAGGGGTTGATTTTATTCTTCTGCAGCTTCTTCGGTTATGGCAGCATCAGCGCTTGCTTCCTCTTGCATTGCATCAGCAGCTTCAGCAGGTACAAACTCCTTGGTGGCAGATTCTTCGTGTATGCTGTCATCTGCTTCACAATTCTTAATTTCCTCATCAAAGCCCTCGCCTGCCTCCAGAACCTCCAGGCTCTTTTTTTGACGGTTATCGCGGGGATTTTTAAGCTCACGTTGCTCATTCGGATCAATCGGATCACGCTGAACACGCATATTGGACTGCGGAACGGGGTCTGTCAGCTTCAGGAAGTCGATTTTTGCCATTTTTGTTCTCGGGAATGCATCAAGCACAACGACCTTGCGCGGAACCGAGAATTTATCGAGAGTTTTTTCGCAATACTCGCGAATTTCCTCTTCAATCTTTTTGGTATTTGCAACAGGCTCACGCAGAGTAACATAAAGCTTGACAATCGGCTTTTCATCAACATATCCCTGCACTGCACAGGCTTCGGATATGTATTTAAGCTTCAAAACCTCAGATTCAATGTTATAGGGATAAACATTATAGCCTGAAATAACTATCATTCTCTTTTTACGACCTGTGAAGAAGATAAAGCCATCCTTATCTTTATAGCCGAGGTCACCTGTCATAATCCATTTCTTACCGTTTTCATCGGTATAAATACCATTATCCTGAACAGCATCATCCTGGAAATAGCCATTCATCATTGTGTCACCGCTGACAACAATTTCACCGATGGTATTACGAGAAAGACTATTCTGGTTTTCGTCCCAGATTTCAATTTCAAGCCCCTTTAACGGCAAGCCGATAGAATTTTCACGATACGCATTGTAGTTATTAACACAGCATACGGAAGCGACTTCCGTCAGGCCGTAACCACGCATCAGTCTTCCCATACCGCCATATTCGGCAAGAGTCGCATTAAATACATCAACAAAGCTCTCACTGACAGTGTCACCGCCGCTGAACAACAAACGAAGTCTGCGCAGATGCGGTCCCTTGAAATTGGCTTCCTGATGCATCTTCTTGAACATATTAGGAACACCGACAATAAATGCGACAGGGTATTTTTTAATCAGCTCATTGGCTTTCTTTGCATTGAATTCATGCATAGTGATACAACCGTAGCCGGCACAAAGGCTGAAATGCATTGCAACTGCAAGACCGAAAGCATGGAAAATCGGTAAAACAACAAGCGATAATTCCCTGCCTACTTCATGCGGAACATCAAGATCATTGATCTTCAATGCAACCGAATTGATTGCAAAGGCAGAAAGCATAATGGTTTTACTCTTACCGGTTGTTCCGCCGCCATGCAGATAAACAGATGTTTCTCTTGCATCACATTTACATGCAGGGACATCTTCAATCCTATAAAGCTCATTTATAATGTCAATATAACGGATAACTGTGCTCTTTTTCAGTGTTTTCGCAGGACGCTTGCTGATTGCAGCCAGCTTGTAGAGGGGGCGCTCTGTAATTTTTGCATAATCAGCCAAAGAACAAAGAATAACATGACATCTGTGCTTTTTAATAACACTTTCATAGGGAGAGATAAGCATATCGAGCACAAAAACAAATTTAGATCCCACATTCGTAAGAATGCGATCGATCGCCTCAGGAGGCAAAAGAGGATGAACAATATTGGCAATTGCGCCGATTTTGCTCAAAGCATAAAAAGCAACAAAAGCCTGACCGCAGGTCGGCATAAAAATAGTGCAAACATCGCCCTGCTTGACACCGGCTGCTGACAAATAAGCCGCAACAAGATCGACATCCTTTAAAAAACGCGAAATTCTGACATTGCCGCAAGTGCCTGTGAGTGCAACAAAGTCACCGATACGGTTGCTGTTTTGCACAAGGTATTCGTAACAAGATTGATTCAAAACTGTTTCCATGCTGTTTTCTTGGCGGAAAATACCGCCATCCTTTCAGTTTAATGCCGTTAATTCCAAATGAAATCTGTAAACGCAAGATGGTTAATCATGGTAGCCTGCGCTTCAACAGAAGGCTCTGTAAAAATAAAATCAAGCTGCAAAATCATGCTCACATCAGCAATCAGCTTATGCTTAAGAGAAAGAACATGACCGTTGGTTTTATCAAGCTCACAGCGGATTTCACAATTGTAATAGCGCAATTCAGCAATACAATTGTCTTCATTCAGTGACGGGAAATATGCATTCAGATTATAAAGCAAAGCTTCATCCGAAAACGGAATCATCATATTTGCAAATTCCTCACTGATACCGTTTACTGTACTTTGCTCCTGAAACAGAATAACAAGTTCATAAAATGTGCCGTTGTCATAACATATCGCATCCTTAACAGATGCGCCATCATAAATCTTGCATCCAAAATCAGTATCATAAACAGGAAAATGCATTCGACAAGCAAGCTCGTCACCTTTGGCTACATCAAGAATGCCATCTGCAGAGTGATTATTCCCGGTCAGTATTGCTACAACTGTATTCAAAAGCATATTTGTACTTTCGTCCGATTCGGAATTATAAAGCTCATTGTTAACTGATTTTGTAAAGCCGGGACAATATAGCTTGACATTGTTAACTGCACGCTCATACATTTGCAACACCTGCGATTTTGTATGCATTGTACGATTGGTGGATCTGGATGTCTGATCAGATGAGTGTTCGACGGTTATCGGTAATTCCGTTATTGTTTCAGAACTTTCCGTTGATACGATAATATCTTCCGACGCCTGTGCGCAGGAAGATATCAGCAATACTGAGATAATAATTATGATAAAACAAAAAACTTTATTCAGGTTTAAACGCCTCCGAAAAAACGGCGTTTTACTGCATTTTTGCCTTTCCGCCGTCCCTGTAATATTGGGTATGTGTCAGCGGATGCTTCGTTGTTGCCCAAAGCTCATCTGCAACAGGCTGCCATGCAAGTGCAAACTCATCACAGCGACCGCAAAGGGTATCAACATCCTCTTTTACAAGGAAGTCGGTAGATTTTGCACCTGTTTCTTTAATCATCTGACGCAGCTTTTCCGGATTTTCAAGCATCGGACAAGGACGAAGATGATTGTCATTAAAGGGCTGGCCTTTGTAGTACGCTGTAAACAACGGGCTCTTAAGCCCCTCCAGAAGCGTATGTGTTCGGATGTTTGCATCCGAATAATGGATAAACACGCAGGGCTCCATATCCCCTGCCGAATTGATGTGGAAATAGTTCCTGCCGCCGGCTATACAACCGCCGACATATTCACCGTCGTTCTGGAAATCAAATACGAACATGGGCTTACCGGTGTCGCCGTTTCTCGTCTTCTTGATCCAGAAATACATATATTTACGATCTGCAGGTGTAGGAATGAGAGACTTATCTGCATCATGACCAACAGGCATATAGTTAAAATAGAATGCGAATTTAGCACCCTTTTCTACCATGCTGTCAAGGAATTCATCGCTTGTAACATAAGGTACATTTTCATGCGTATAGCATACAGAGATACCAAAAAAGCAGCCGTTACGCTTGAGTGTATCCATTGCCTGCATAACTTTGTCATAGCATCCTGCACCGCGTCTTGCGTCTGTGGATTCGGCAGTGCCTTCAATGCTCAATGCAAAGGTAAGATTGCCAACCTCAACAACCTGCTTGCAAAAATCATCATCGATGAGTGTTGCGTTGGTATAGGCAAGAAAAACACAATCGGGATTGTTTCTGCAAAGAGTCAGAATCTCATTCTTTTTAATCAGAGGCTCGCCGCCCGTCATCATATAAACGTGCGTTCCGAGAGCTTTACCCTGATCGACAATAGACTGCATTTCGTTCGGAGTAAGATTCAACGAATTGCCATATTCGGCAGCCCAGCAGCCCTTGCAGCGCATATTGCAGGCACTTGTGGGATCAAACAAGAGTAGCCACGGAATATTACAGCCGTATTTCTCACGATTTGCACGAACGGTTCTGGTTCCGTAAAGACCTGCATCAATACCGGCAGTCAGCAAGAGGTGCTTCAGTTGCTTGCGGTTGACATCCTTAAGAACATTTTTACCGAATTTGACATAAGCATTCTCGGAATTTCCTGCCGCTTCTTTCATCTTTCTCAGATTTTCTGCAGGGAAAAGACGATCCGCAAAATACTTCTCTGCAAACTCAAGAATATTCTGAAATGCCTTTTCAGGGTCTTTGTCGGCATAAGCGATAACACGGTCAAAAAGTACACCGGCAGCTGCACGTGTTAATTCGTTTTTAATAGCCATCTGAACTCTCCTAACCAACAATATACTATTTTACATTCTATCAGAAATCTTTAAAAAAGTAAATAGAAAAATGATATAAGTTTTATAGCGAAAAACAAAGTTTTTTGTTCTATTTTTCCTTTTTACAGACTTGCGTTCAACTACATTATATGTTAAAATTTTAAGTAAAGATTAACTAAGTTTTATTTTGATTCATTTGAGGAGATATTGCGATGATTTTGAAAGTTTTATTCGGCATTTGCTTCATTGCCAGCCTTGTACTGACACCGTTCTATCTTGAAGCACAGAAAAACAAGGGCTTGAAATCCCTTACCCTGAAAATGCTGGACTCTAACTGTTTTTTTGGAGCCGGTGTTCTTGCCATGTTCATTGCCGACAATCACTCCCCTTTTGCGAAGTATATCATCATTGCGTTAGTGATGTCCTGGGTCGGCGACTTCCTTTTGCATGTCATCAAGCCGAAATTCCTCAATGGTGTCGGCTTTGTTTCTTTTATGGTTGCGCATGTATTTTATATTATTGCCTATAACACAGCCGCACAATCCATTGAACCGGGCAGAGCATTTCTGCAGCCGTGGGGTTATGCAATTCCGATTGTTTGTCTTATTACATACGGCATATTCATCGTCAAAAAAATGAACTTTGTCAAGCTTGGAATCTTTGCAAGCATCGCATACGGTGCCGTCATTCTTATCATGTTTGCAAAAGCTGCAGACCTTGCCGTGCTCGGACTGCAGACAGGGGTTGCAAATTCTGTCGTTTCTGCAATTCTTTTACTCGCCGGTGCTACATTGTTTGTTGCATCCGACTTTACAATTTCCTTCCTTATTTTCGACAAGCGCTTTAAAAAGAATTATCCTCTTAAAATTTTCAACATTGCAACCTATTTTGCAGGTCAGCTGCTGCTTGCATCGCTGATTCTGACGGTTCGCTGATAAGGAGCTATTATTATGAATTATGATTTTACATCCGTTCCGGATCGCAGGAATACCGGATCATTCAAATGGGATTTCACATCAGCAAGAAAAGAGGCCTTCCCCTTTTCAGTTGCAGATATGGAGTGGCAAACTGCACCGCAGATCATTGAAGCAATGAAGGATTTTGCATCCAAGGGCTTCTTCTGCTATTCCGCAGCCGATGATGCATACCGCAGCTGTGTGCAGGCTTTCATGAGCCGCAGACACAACTGGTCCATTGAAAAGGATTGGATTGTATGCACCCCCGGTGTTGTTGCTGCTGTCAACACGGCGGTCAGAGCATTTACCAACGAAGGCGATGGCGTTATTATTCAACCGCCTGTATATTATCCCTTTGCAAATGCAATTAACAATAATAAAAGAAAGCTTGTTGCCAATTCTCTCATCAAAACAGAAAACAGCTACAATATGGATTTTGAAGGACTTGAATCGCTTGCCAAAGACCCGAACAACAAGCTGATGATACTCTGCTCACCTCATAATCCTGTCGGCAGGGTCTGGACGCAGGATGAACTGAAAAAAGTAGCAGATATTTGTCTTGAAAATGATATAATGCTTGTATCTGACGAAATTCATTTCGATATTACAAGAACAGAGCACACCTGCCTTCCGACACTCGGAAAGAAATATGCTGACAATTGTGTTGTTTGCACTGCTGTTTCAAAAACATTCAACATAGCAGGTCTTGGCACTTCAAATATTATCATTCCGAATGAAAATGTAAGAAACACATTTGCTGCCCAGCTTGCAACAGACGGCTACACATGCATCAACTGCTGCTCTTATCCTGCCACCCTTGCTGCATACACAAAATGCGATGACTGGATTGACGAAATGAATCGTCATGTCGATGAAAACTTTGAACTGCTTGGCTCGTTTTTGAAAGAAAACCTTCCGCAGATTACCTTATTCAACCGCGAAGGCACATATCTTGCTTGGCTCGACATGTCTGCATTGGGCATGGATGACCTCACACTTGAAAAATTCATGATTGATCAGTGCGGCATTATTCCGGATCCGGGTTATTGGTTCGGCGAAGAAGGCAAAGGCTTCACAAGACTTGATATTGCAGTGCCGAAATCAATTCTTGAAAAAGCATTGCAGGAACTGAAAATTCAGATTAAAAAGTTATAATATGCAAAAACTCCGCTGTCAGATGGCAGCGGAGTTTTATATGTGTTTTATTCAGCACCTATTTCTTTTAAAATGACATGCAAAGCAGTTGCTGCAGCATTGAATGCATCGCGATTGGTCGGATAAGTATACACTTCATTGACAGATGCATCCCCACCTTCTTTTTCGAGTGCCTGCAAACCGTCAAACACCTTAAGATGCGGCTCGAGAGTCAGGAATCTCTTACCATCCTTCTTGGCAAATCGGGTAAGCAATTCCTTAAGGCAGCCGTCACCTTTTCCTGGAGGAACAACAAAGCCATCCTCAAAGCGACAATCTTTAATATGCATATATTCAATGTAATCAGAAACCAGATCATAAGCAGGCAAAATCTTCACACCGCATTGAATGAAGTTTGCAGGATCAAAAATGCCCTTCATTTTTCCTTCAAAGGTTTTCAACAGATCCAGACAGCGAGCATCCGTATCGCCGTAAATATCCTTTTCATTTTCATGGCAACACCAGATTCCGCTTTTCAAGGAATAGTCACAAAAGCGTTCTACCCTTGCAAAAACCTCATCCCTGTAATCCTCTGGCTTCTGATCTTCATTAAAGAAGAAGCTGAACATGCGGATATTTTTTGTTCCGAGAATACAGGCATTTTCAACACATTGCTTGAATTTCTCAAAATGAGGTTCAAAATCATCTGCAATATTAATTTTACCAAACGGAGATCCGATAGAAGAAACACCGATTCCGTGATAATCAAGAATCATCTTCATTTCACGGCAATCTGCTTCGGAATAATCGGATATATTACCGTAATCAAGACCACGCGGTTCAATATGCGTAAGTCCGTTTTCCTTCAGTGCTTTTATTTGTGACAGTAAGCCACCGCCTGCTTCGTCTGCAAAAGCAGAAAGAATAAATTCAGCCATAACGTTCCTTTCTTATTTTATCAATGATTTATACAGTCGGATATATTCATTTGCGGAACGCTTCCAGCTGTAATCACATTCCATCGCACGTTTGCGAAGGATTGCCCATCCCTCACTGTCTGCATATCCGCCGATGGCTCTGCGAATGCAATGAAGCATATCATGCGCATTATAATTTGCAAAGGTAAAGCCGTTTCCTTCACCAAGACCGCTATCAAACACAGAATCCTTCAGACCGCCTGTTTCACGAACAATCGGGATTGAGCCGTAGCGCAACGCAATCATCTGCGACAAGCCGCAGGGCTCACTCTTGGACGGCATCAGGAAAATATCCGTACCGGCATAAATGCGTTTGGCAAGCGTGGGAATGAAGCCGCAACGGAATGCAAGCTTATCAGGATAACGATCTGCCATATCACGCATAAAGCTTTCATATTCCCAGTCTCCGGATCCGAGAACTGCAAATTGCACATTCTCCGTGCAGAGCAGTTCCTCAAGAACAGCTTTAACAAGGTCAAAGCCTTTGTGCGATACAAGACGGCTGCAGATACCGATCAACGGTGCATCCTTACGTTCGGGCAGCCCCATTTCGCGTTGCAGTGCAAGCTTGTTGGCAATCTTCTTTTCGCTGCTTTCGGATGTGTAATTTTCTGCAATATCCTCATCCGTTTCAGGATTATACATATCATAACTGATACCGTTGAGAATGCCGTGGAGTTTCCATTCACGCATAAGGAGAATAGAGTCAAGACCGTGTGAATACCAAGGATCAAGAATTTCCTTGGCATAAGAAGGACTTACTGTCGTAACTGCATTAGCGCACTCAATTGCACCTTTCATAAAGTTAACGCAACCGTCATATTCAAGCAACGAGCCTGCTTCCTGCGGAATGCCGACAACATCCGAAAGGATTTCAGAGCCGTATTTACCCTGATACTGAATATTATGAATAGTAAAAACAGTTTTGATATTTTCCCAACCTGGTCTGTTTGCATAAAATTCAGAATAGTAAACAGGAATCAGAGCTGTCTGCCAGTCGTTACAATTGATAACATCCGGCTTAAAATCGATATGGGGAATAATCTCAAGCACAGCTCTTGAGAAGAAAGCGAATCGTTCCGCATCATCGTAATGGCCATAAATACCGTCACGCTTGAAATAGTACTGATTGTCAATGAAGTAGCAGATAACACCGTCTACCTTTGTTTCAAAAACACCACAATACTGTCTGCGCCATGCGACAGGAACAGTAATGTGCGTAATAAACTTCATATTCTCACGGAATTTTGCAGGGATGCCCTCATAAAGAGGTAACACAACGCGACAGCCGATAAGACGCTTACGCAATGCAACGGGCAATGAGCCTGCAACATCGGCAAGACCGCCGCTTGCAATAAACGGACGGGCTTCACTGACAGCATACAAAACCTTCATATTTTACCTCCCTAGTTTATACACGGATTCCTTTTGCAAGGTAAACAGGATACGTTTCAGCACCTGACAATGCTCTTCCGGAACGCACAGTGACATCCTTGTCAAGGATGCAGCAATTGAGAGTTGCATCGTCAGCAATAAATCCGCTTGGCATAATGACACAATTCTTGACCACAGCTCCTTTTGCTACGCGACAATTGCGGAATACAATACTGTTTTCAACAATACCGTCAATAACACAACCGTCAGCAACAAGAGAATTTTTCACATCACTGCCAAGACCGTAGATAACAGGCATATCATCATAAACCTTTGTGTAAACAGGACGACCGCAACCAAAGAGCGATTTCTGATTAACAGCGTCCAGCAATGCAAAGTTTGCATCAAAATAAGACTGAAGCGAATCGATGATCGGGCAGAATTCTTTGAATTCATAGCCGTAAACACGAAGATTAGAAATATTTTTCATCAACACATCGCGTTCAAAGCTTGCAGCACCCGATGCACTTGCTTCACGAAGCAGAGATTCAAGCAGGGATTTGCGCATGACTGTAATATTTGCAGCACAAGCAGCTTCACCTTCACCATTGGAAACAATACTCATGGAGCCTACTCTGCCATCTGTGATTTCATCAATAATCAAACGATTGTTAAGCTTCGGAATTGCACCATAACGATAAACCATCGTAATGTCTGCCTTATTGTCAATATGAAAACGGAAAACATCCTTCAGATTGATGTTGAGCACTGCATTACAGTCAGACATAACCACATATTCTTCATTGGACATTTCAAGGAATTGAGTATTGTTCTGCAATGCACCGAGTCTGCCGGTGTTGTAACGTTCAAGCTCCTGCGCACTGAACGGTGGCAGGAAGAACAAGCCATCATGTTTGCGGGCAAGATCCCAGGGTTTACCGTTTCCGAGATGATCCATCAGTGACTGATAGTTATTACTGGTGATGACGCCAACCTTATCAATGCCGGCATTGACCATATTGGACAAAGTAAAGTCTATCAATCTGTAGCTGCCGCCAAACGGTACAGAACCCATTGCACGCGGTGCAGTCATTCCACCAAGAACACTGTCATAAGCGTTTGCAAAAATAATACCTAAAACATTATTTGCTCTCATTGTGCGTCACCTCCCTTGACATCTTCAGCAATCATTGCTTTTGCAGGAATTTTAACATTTTCACCAATATTGACCTTTGCACCAATCACAGTAACGCCCCAGTTTTCAAGATTCTCAATCTTTTCGGGATCTTCGCCAACCACAGCACCGCTTTCGATGACTGCATCTTCAGCAATCATAGCATACTGTACCGTTGCACCCTTCTTAATAGTTGCGCCGGGCATAACAATGGAATAACGCACATTTGCGCCTTCCTCAACCGTTACATTTGCAAACATAACGGAATAGTCAATACTGCCTTCAATTTTGCATCCGCCGGAAACAAGCGAATTCTGGACGGTCGCATCCTTTGAAACATAATGCGGAGGCAGTGCGGAATTCTTTGCATAAATTCTCCAGTCAGGATCCGTAAGATCAATATTTGCTTTCGGATTAAGAAGATCAAGATTTGCTTCCCAAAGGCTGTCAATGGTTCCGACATCCTTCCAATAACCGTCAAACTGATATGCAAACATTCTCTCGCCAGCATTGTGCATTGCGGGAATCACATTCTTGCCAAAGTCATTGCTTGAGCCTTCGGTTTCTTCGTCAGCTATCAGATAAGCGCGAAGCTTTTTCCATGTAAACATATAAACACCCATGGAAGCTTTGTTGCTGCGCGGATTCTTTGGCTTTTCTTCAAATTCAGTAATTACGCCGTCATCATTAACAAGCATAAGACCGAATCTTGATGCTTCTTCCCACGGCACTTCCATCATAGCAATAGTACAGTCTGCATTATGTTCCTTGTGGAACTTAAGCATTTCCGCATAATCCATTTTATAAATATGGTCACCGGAAAGCACGGCAACATATTCAGGATCATAGCGGTCAATAAAGTTGATATTCTGATAGATCGCATTGGCCGTACCCTTGTACCATTCACTACCCTTGATCTGCTGATAAGGGGAAAGAATGTGCACACCTCCGTCCATGCGGTCGAGATCCCACGGCTGACCGCTGCCGATGTATTCATTCAACGCCAGCGGCTGATACTGCGTAAGCACACCAACTGTATCAATACCGGAATTGGTGCAGTTTGACAGCGGAAAGTCAATAATGCGATATTTGCCGCCGTAAGGTACAGCAGGCTTTGCGATGGAATGGGTCAAAATACCGAGTCTGGAGCCTTGTCCGCCTGCAAGCAGCATGGCGATACATTCTTTTTTAGCGCCCATAATAAATCATCCTTCCTTTGAAGTTTTTTTCTTTGATTGTTTTTTTGTCTTGGGTTTGAATTTTAAATATATGACCGACATCGGCGGAAGCGTCAATCGGAACGAATACGGATAGCCATGCATCGGTGCATCAGAAACAGGAATGCGTTTCTTAAGCGCAATCCCCTTACCGCCGAATCGTTCTTCGTCGGAATTGAATAAGGGTGTCAACGTGCCCTCTTCAGGGAAGCCGATGCAATAATCATCGCGTTGTACGGGGGTGAAATTGCAAACAACAGCAACCGTATCCCCTTTTTCATCCTTACGCAAAAATGCAATGCAGGAATTATTGTTGTCATCACTGACAAGCCAGCTGAAGCCTTCCCATGAATAGTCAATTTGCCAGAATTGCGAATTATCTTTATATATATGATTCAGTTCCTTAACATATTCCTTGAGCTTCTGATGCTTTTCATAATCAAGCAACAACCAATCAAGCTGTTGTTTTTCATTCCACTCAATAAACTGACCGAATTCCTGCCCCATAAACAGCAGCTTCTTACCGGGGTGAGCATACATGTAACCGAGGAATGCACGCATACCGTCAAATTTCTGTTCATATTCACCGGGCATTTTATTCAGAAGTGATTTTTTTCCGTGTACCACCTCATCATGCGAAATAGGCAGGACAAAATTTTCAGAAAATGCATAGAAGAAGGAGAATGTAATCAAATCATGGTTATATTTTCTGAAATAACCATCGAGTGAGAAATAACGGAGTATATCATTCATCCACCCCATATTCCATTTAAAGTTAAAACCGAGTCCTCCAATATTGACAGGCTTGGAAACAAGCGGCCATGCCGTGCTTTCTTCGGCTATCATCAAAGCATCAGGATATTCACGGAATACGGATTCATTCAGGAATCGCAAAAAGGAAACTGCTTCAAGATTTTCATTTCCGCCGTTAACATTCGGCATCCACTGTCCGTGCTCTCTGCCATAATCAAGATAGAGCATCGATGCCACGGCATCCACGCGAAGTCCGTCGATGTGATATTTATCGAGCCAGAAGAATGCCGATGAAGCCAAAAAGCTCTTGACTTCATTTCTGCCGTAATCAAAAACTCTTGTTCCCCATTGCAGATGCTCACCCTTGCGAGGGTCGGCATATTCATAGCAAGCTGTACCGTCGAACTCATAAAGGCCATGAGCATCCTTCGGAAAATGTGCAGGTACCCAGTCCAGAATAACAGCAATGCCTGCCTCATGACATTTATCCACAAAATACATAAAATCATGCGGGGTACCGTAGCGGGAGGTCGCGGCAAAATATCCTGTTACCTGATACCCCCAGCTTCCGTCAAAAGGATGCTCCATAATGGGCATCAGCTCAATGTGTGTATAGCCCATTTCAGTCAGATACGGAACAAGATCATCTGCCAACGCGCGGTAGGAATAAAAATTACCGTCAGGATACTGTTTCCATGAACCTGCATGCATTTCATAAATATTAACCGGTGAATCATAGACACGGTGCTTCTTTTTTTCTGCAAGATATTTGGCATCATGCCATTCGAAACCATCAAGCTCATAATATTTAGTTGCATTGTCAGGTCTTGTTTCGCAATGATATCCGTAAGGGTCCGTCTTATACTTTTTCTCACCGCTTTGTGTTATGATGCAATACTTATAGGTATCATATAACTGAACATTGTCAGCAACAGCTTCCCATATTCCATTTTCACTGATGCGCGTCATCGGGCAGGAATTTTCGTTCCAGTTATTAAAAGAGCCTACAACGCTGACCTCTGCAGCATTCGGCGCCCAAACACGAAAAACAACACCGTCTTGCACACGATGAGATCCGAGATATTCATAACTTCTGCAATTGCTACCCTGATGAAATAAATAAATCGGGACATTGTTATCCGTACAGGTATTATCGATTTTGGTTGCTTTCTTCGGCAAACAAATCACCCCCATTTGACATTGTAGCAGTATTTAAATCATTTTGCAAGTGTTTTTTGACCATTTTGTTAGAAGCAGTGTTACAAAATTTTTGTAATTTTTGTCGAATTTGACGAAGCTAAAGGCAATAAAAAAAACGGGGTTTATAAAAACCCCGCAAATAATAATGATTATAAATTCAAAAAGTCTTTCCTGTAGTTCACACCGAAGAATTCTGCAAGTGCCACCATCTCACTGTCCTTGATGGTATTCACACGAGGAAGGTGCGCTGTCAGCATGTAAATTTGTGCTGCCTTTTCTACTGTTTCAATAAGACCAAAGGCTTCATCAAGGTTCCTACCGACACCGTAAATGCCGTGCATCCCCCAGACAACAAGACGAAACTCCTTCATTTTTTCGGCGGTTGCCATGCCGATTTCATTTGTACCGCAAAGCATCCACGGAAGCACACCGATTCCATCGGGGAATACAACAATACACTCTGTGCACATTTCCCAAAGTGTATGCGTAAAGCTCTTTTCATCCAGCTCATGAACATAGTTCATTGCAAGTGTATTTGTGGGATGTGAATGCATAACAACCCGATTGGTAGGATCCACTGACAATCTGGCCATGTGGCTCATCAGATGTGCAGGAAGCTCACTTGTAAACTTGCCGCCATCTGCATAGCCCCAAAGCAGTTCTGCAGTTGTTCCGTCTTCAGCAATGCGGATAATACCGAGATTATTTTCAGGATCATCCATAACATTTTTAAAATACTTACCGGTGCCTGTAACAATAAAAATTTTACCGATGAGTGCAGTTGCATCAAATCCGGTCGGGATTGTACGAAGCACATTGCTAAGATCAAGATATTCAGCAACCTCGGATTCCTCAAGCATGTAGCTGATGTTACCACCGTTACGCTCATCCCATCCGAGACGATACATATTAGCAGTAGTCTTTTTCATTTCTTCCACAAAGGGTGCAGTCAGAATGTTCTTCATATTCATACCTCACTATTATAATTCAATTTAATTTTTTCCAAAATTCCCTCATCTGCCGGGCAAAAATCAAAATCATCTATCTGTCCGGGTGATATCCATTGAATATCGTTATGCTCAAGCTTTTCAGGTTTCCCCTGCTTGATTACACAGTTGAATAAAGTCAATTCAATAGTTAAATCCGGATACTCATGGACCAATTGCACAAACACATCGCCGACACCGACAAGCACACCAAGCTCTTCCCTGCATTCTCTTATAAGCGCATCCTGCTTTGTTTCGCCATTTTCAACCTTACCGCCGACAAATTCCCACAAAAGACCTCTTGCCTTATTCGCGGGGCGTTGACAGATCATAAATTTACCATCCTGCCAAATTAAAGCCGCAACAACCTGCGTCATATTGTCACCTCAACCGCATGCAAGCCTGACCAGCAATTGAACAATCTTTTCCATGGATTCAACGCAGATATATTCAAATCGGCTATGGAAGTTATGTCCGCCTGTGCAAAGATTCGGGCAAGGCAAGCCCATAAATGACAACGCAGCACCATCCGTACCGCCTCTTGCAGGTCTGATCAGAGGCTTGATACCCAATTGTTCCATAGCATTTACCGCATTATCAACAAGGAAAGAATACTGCGGAACAATCCTTGCTTTCATATTATAATAGGAATCATTCACTTCCGCAACCACCGTACCAATGCCATATTTTTTATTAAGCTCCTCAACAAGCGTCAAAATAAGATTTTTACGTTGCTCAAAGATAGCACTGTCATGTTCTCTGATCAGATAATGCAGTATTGCCTTTTCAATATCACCATGCATATCAGTCAGATGAAAAAAGCCTTCATAATTTTCTGTGTTTTCAGGCACCTGATCCTGCGGCAATGCAGCATTAAACTCCATTGCAATACGGTTGGCATTTTTCATCTTACCTTTTGCGCTGCCGGGATGCACACTGACTCCATTCACTGTGATGACTGCAGATGCAGCATTGAAGTTTTCATATTCAAACTCTCCCAGCTCACCGCCATCAACAGTATAAGCAAAATCTGCTCCGAACCGCACAACATCAAAATGATCAACCCCTGCTCCGACTTCCTCATCAGGAGTAAAAGCTACAACAATTTTACCATGCTCAATTTCAGGATGTGCAAGCAAATAAGCAGCCATTGTCATAATTTCTGCAACACCGGCCTTGTCATCCGCACCAAGCAAGGTGGTACCATCTGTGACAACAAGTGTCTTTCCGATATAATTACGGATTTCAGGAAATTCAGACACCTGCAAAACAATATTTTCATTCGGATTCAAAACAATATCCTGTCCGTCATAATTATGCATAACATTTGCCTTTACATCTTCACCGCTGACATCAGGCGAAGTGTCCATATGCGCAATAAAGCCAAGAACATCTTTCTTTTTTCCGCCATCCGTCTCAGGAATCACAGCATAAACATAACCGAATTTCTCATCAAAATGCACATCAGCAGCACCAAGCTGACGCAATTCATCAGCCAAAACTACCGCTAACTTCTTTTGCTTTGCTGTGCTCGGAAAGCAATCGGCATCCTCTTGCGACTGTGTATCAAATTTAATATAGTTCAAAAATCTTTCAAGAACTTGTGTAGTCATAAATTATACCTGCAATGTTTTTAATCAGTGAATTCATTATATTCACATATCAATCTTTTGTCAACGAAGAACACAAAAAAATGATAATTAAAAAAATTTAAATTTTTTTCAAATAACCTATTGACATTTGCTGCGAATGGTGCTATGATAAGTGCCGTTGAGTTAACCGGGTGTGGCGCAGT
>JAZOWJ010000307.1:0-4920 GCA_045659125.1 Acutalibacteraceae bacterium | reverse complement strand
CTTGTCGCTCTGATCATCCCCGTTCCGCTTCTGCTTAACGGCTTCAACAGCATCTGGGACGTTCTGTTCCTGGATGATGCAAGATTTGATATTCTTGTTATTCCGCTTTTGTTTGACCTTGTCGGCCACGCGCTGATGATTATTCCCTATATTTTCTGGGACTACAATACGCCGCAGTATCTGTATGCCATGAAGGTTCTCCAGCAACGTGCACAGCTTGCTGAAGAGGGCTACACACCTGCCACATATGAGGGAGGCCTCGATTTTGAGGAAGGCGACGATGTCAAGAACGGCTTGCCCGCACACATCCGCCACCTGAAATTTGAAAAACCGCCCAAAAAAGAAAAGCAAAAAGCAGCAAAGTAAATAACATAAAAACAGCAGCTCCGTTTTTTTCGGGGCTGCTGTTTTTGTAAATCATACTTTATCTTTACAGCGGTAATTCCATATACCGCTTGCGTTCGGTGTAGCCGAGCTTTTCATAAAAGGGAAGTGCCGAATGCGGAACATTCCAGACGTTGAGTGTCACGCAATCGCAATGCTGTCTTTTGGCTTCTTTTTGTGCTTCCTCCATCAGCTTTGTTGCCGTACCGTGTCCTCTGTATGCAGGGTCTACAAACAGGTCATCCACATACAGCTCTTTTCTGTCTTGCAGCAGAAGATGCGTCTGCACCGTTTGCAGAATGCAGAAAACATAGCCGCAAACACCTTCGTCCTCGGCCACAAAAATGCGGCAGGTATTGTCCCCGAGCAGGGCTTGCAGCTCCTCGGGGGTGTATTTAGCCGCCCCTGTTTTAAAAATATCGGGTCGCGCCTGTCCGTGAAACGCGGCAATGCAAAGCAGCATTCTGTGTAAATCGGGAATATCACCGCTGTGTGCGGGGCGGATAAGAACAGCCATGGCATGATCTCCTGTTTTTATTTTGGTTTATTATATATCTGCAGTGTTGTTTTTGCAAGTCTTGTTGGCAGAAATTCGCAATTGACATTCTTGTCTGTTCGTTATATAATTAAAATATATTATTATGCGTAATTATAATTATTTTTTAAACGAAACAGCAGAAAGGAGGCTTCGCAGTGAAAAGAGCTTTGAAATTTCTGCCTGTGCTGATGATGGTCATTTTGCTTTCGGCAGGATTTTTGCTTTCAGGTGCGCAAGCCAGTGACTGTGAGCACAGCTGGAGTGAATGGGCAGGACGTGACGGTCAGCATCGCAGGGAATGCCTGCTTTGCGGTAGTGTTAACACAGGAGAATGTGAATATTACAGTATTATTTTAAGACCCACCTGCACAAAGGGCGGTCACACCGAAAAGACCTGCACTCTGTGCGGCGATCAGGTTCTTGCGGATGAAACCCCTGTAGCAGGACATACATGGGATGAGGGCACGCAGCTTCTTGCCCCTACCTGCGTGGACGAAGGCACAATGCAGTTCTCGTGCCTTGCTTGCGATGAAACCTATCAGCAGTCCGTTGCCCCGACAGGGGAGCACACCGTTGTCAATGCGCCTGCCGTCGATTCCACCTGCTCTGCTACGGGCCTGACCGAGGGTGCGCATTGCGGTGTCTGCGGTGAGGTTTTTATTGAACAGAAAATAATCAACAAAAAAGCCCACGAATGGGGCAATCGCGAAACCACACAAGCAGCACCCTGCCTGCCTGCAATTGAAACTGCAACCTGCGTCAATTGCGGTGCAGCAGGACAACGTGAAATTCCTGCCGAGACCGCCCACACACCCTATACCGAAATCAAGGAAGAGCCTGCAGGCTGCACCACAGACGGTCACACACAGCAGGTCATCTGCTGGGAATGCAAAACCGTTCTTGAGCCCAAGCAGGTCATCCCTGCAAAGGGGCACACATGGAAGGATGTTCTGCACAAAACACCGACCTGCACCACGGACGGCATCATGGATCGCTATTGCGAAAAATGCGGTACCAATGAAATCGGCATGGTGCTTCCTGCAACAGGACACACCGTAACCACCGTTCCTGCCAAGGCTGCAACCTGTACACAAGGCGGCTACACCGCAGCCGTAGCCTGCGCAACCTGTCAGCTTGTGTTTGCCGAATCGGTTGCCACAACGGCACTCGGCCATGATTATGAGCTTGCAAGTGTGTTGGAGCCCGGCTGCACATCCACGGGCAGAAAAACCTATGAATGCAGTCGCTGTACATCAAGCTATTTTGAAAATATCGAGAGCATCGGCCATGACATGCAGATATTCTCCCAAACAGAGCCGACCTGTACCGTACGCGGATTGATTCTGCACAAATGCACGCGTTGCAACCACACCGTTTCGCAGAGCATCAAGGAACGCGGACACGATGAAAAATACAGTGTTGTTGATCCGACCTGCACCGAAGGCGGCTACACGGATGTCACCTGCTCGCGTTGTGATTATAAGGGTGTTATCAATGAAATCCCTGCAACGGGGCACAAGGGTGAGGTCTACGAAACCGTTGCGGCAACCTGTACCGAGGGCGGATACGAAAAGCTGCGCTGTGCGGTTTGTCTTTTTGAATATGAGGCCAATGCAGTGTCTGCAAAGGGACATACCTATGCACCCGGCCTTGTGATTGCGCCGACCTGCACCGAGGACGGTCACACGGTTTACAACTGTCTTTTCTGTTCCGACAGCAAGCAGGACAATGTTGTTCCTGCAACGGGTCACAGTCTGCAGCGGGCCGAATCCAACGCAGACGGCACCCACAGCGGCGCCTGCTCGTCTTGCGGACAGAGTGTGACACAGAGCTGCTCGGGCGGTGTGCTGTCCTGCATGCAGGCAGCGGTCTGTGTGCTGTGCAACGGCGAATACGGCACCGTGACAGGTGAGCACAGCTTCACAAAATATACGGTCGTGAATGATTCTTATCACCGCCTTGATTGTGCAAACTGTGACAGTCAGGGGGATGTTACCGAAAAGCATTCCTTTGTGCGTGGTGAATTTGTTGCAACCGCACACGGATTTTTGTATACTTGCCGTATTTGCACGCATCAGGTGTGGGGAAGACCCATCGGTGATGCCAACGGCGACGGAACAACTGCGGATGCTGCAGATGCAAGAGCCGCACTTCGCTACAGTGTTTTGCTTGATGCTGCAACCAATGCCGATCTGGCTGCTGCCGATGCGGATCGTGACGGCTCCGTCACGGCTTCCGATGCAAGATTGATTCTTCGTGCAAGTGTCGGTCTTGAGGATGCAAACTGGAGTGTTTTATTTGTAAAAGAAGACGGCAGCTTGCCGAATTGAGAATATTTTGGGTGATTCTATGAGAAAAATGATTAAAAAATCCTTGGCAGTGCTTCTTGCAATTCTGTTGATGGTGCCTTCCGTAACAGGCTTGACCGCTTTGGCAGAAGTGCAGAATGAGCAGACCTACTACATTGTCACATACATCCTCAACGGGGAAGAGTACGACAAGCCCCAGGCTTATCGCTACGGGGAAAGCCTTGTTTTTCCTGCCCTGACCGTTCCCACAGGCTACACCTTCAGCGGTTGGTCCGATATAGAGGGCACGGTTTACACAGAGGATTCTGTTGTTCTCGGGGATATGCAGCTCTACGGCTCGCTGACACAGAATGACTATACCCTGACCTATTGCGTCAACGGTGAGGTTTACAAGACGGAAACGGCACATTATAACGATTCTCTGTCTTATTTCACCTATCCCGTCGAAACGGGCTACAGCTTTTCGGGTTGGTTCTCGGATGAAGCCTGCAGTGTGCCTGCCCCCGATTATATGCCCGATGAAAATCTGACCGTTTACGGCAAATACACGCAGAAGCATTACACCATCCGCTATTTCCTCGACGGTGTGGACACTACCCTTACGCAGGAAAACTATGCTTACGGTGATACCATTGAGCCGCTTCGCAATTATGATGAAACCGTCGGCATGACCTTCTCGGGCTGGTATCTTGACCCTGCACTGACACAGCCTGTTCCCGAAACCATGCCCGACAGTGATCTGACCTTCTACGGCAGACTCACACCGAATAAATATGTTCTGACTTATTATCTCAACGGTGAATATCACACCTCGCAGACCTATGAATACAATCAGCCCATTGAATATCTTCCCTATGTTGCGCAGGACGGCTTTACCTTTTCGGATTGGATCCTTGCAGACGGTGAATACAAGCCCCTTCGCATGCCTGCGCACAATGTTACCGTGTTCGGTACGGTGACAAAGCTTTCTGTGGCAGCCCTTGACGGCGGCAGCTATGACAGTGTTACCGTGGGCGACAGTGTGGATGTTGTTGTTTCGCTGGACGCACCGTTTTTGACAAATCTTACCGTCAGCGATATTGTTTTCGATGAGGACATTTTCATGCTCGACAGCATGCAGTGGCTGTGCGACGGTGAGCAGACGATTGAGCTCGGCAACCGCTTTGCAAATGTGGCCTTTGAGGAAAACACAGACCTTGACGGTGATGTGCTGAAGCTGACATTTGTTGTGCTCAGCAATGCTGCGGTCGGCAATTATGAAATTTCCTTCTCTGCAGCTGCAAAAACCGATATGGGCATCGGCACGGTTGATGTCAATACCAAGGTAACTCCTGCCAAGGTGCAGATCATCTGTGCAAATCATCAGTTTGCAGGCGGCAAGGTTGTTGCCAATAAAAACAATACCCACTCTCTGTATTGTGCCAACGGCTGCGGGGTCAGCATCAATCAGTCCTGTGACGGCGGCACGGCAACCTGTCTTGCAAAGGCGGTCTGCTCTGTTTGCGAGGCACAGTACGGTCAGAAGCTTTCGCACAAATATGAGGGTGAGTCCAGAGGCAACGGCGATGGCACGCATTCCTACCGCTGTGTCAACGGCTGTAATGAATTCGGCAAGGAAAAAATTACCTGCACCTACGGTGTGGCGCTGAATAACGGTGACAATACCACCCACAAGCTGTCCTGCAATAT
>JAZOWJ010000306.1:0-5448 GCA_045659125.1 Acutalibacteraceae bacterium | reverse complement strand
ACACTCAACGAAACTCCCTGCAGCGGTAAGCAGAATGACGGTCAGTTTGATGCAATGGCAGCACAGGGCGATGTGATGGCAATTTTTACAGGCCATGACCACACCAATGCATTCGGTGTGCATTACAAGGGTATTGATATCACCAATTCGTTGAGCACCCGTTATAACGGTGATGCATTTTCCACACAATACGGCTATCGTATGCTTGAAATTGACGAAGCTGATACAAGCACCTACATCACAAGGGTCGTGCATTGGTATGATGTGTACGGTCTGAAGGAAATGGCCACCGCCAACGGCAATAAAACTATCCTCAGTGTAGCCTTTAACGGTGCATTCCAGAAGTTTTTCCAGAATCTTTACCGCATGCTGACAGCAATCTTCACAGGAAGAACCATTTCTTATCCCGATTGCTATTGATGCACAGAGAAAACCCCCGGAACAACCGGGGGTTTAATTTTTTATGATGTTCAGATTTTGTTCATAACCTCAGTGAGGAACTTGACAGCATTGCCGATGTCGGTTTCGGGGCTTTCGCCGCATTCGCGTTCGATGGTCAAAAAGCCCTTGTAGCCGATGTCGTTGAGGGCCTTGATGTAGTTCGGCCAATCGACCTGACCTTCACCGAGGGGCACTTCTTCAAAGCCGGGTGCGGTGACAAGCGCCTTCTTGATGCCGTAAACAACCTCAGGATCATTTTCGCGGAGTCTTCTGCCGTCCTTTGCGTGGGTGTGAACGATGTAATCCTTGAGGGTGTAAACAGCCTGTACGGGATCATCGCCTGTAACCATCACAAGGTTTGCAGGGTCAAGGTTGACGGAAACGCCGCGGGAATTGAGAGAGTCAAGAAAGCCCTTGAGATCCTTTGCGGTTTCGGGACCTGTTTCCACTGCAAAGTGTGCATCGATGGAGTCGGCGTATTCGGCAAGCTGTGCGCAGGCTTCCTGCATAACCTTGTAGCGGTCATGGTTGGGGTCAGTGGGAACAACACCGATGTGGGTGGTAACGATGTCAGTTTCAAGGTCCTTTGCAAGGTCAAGAATGCGCTTGCTCTTTTCAACGCGTTCTGCGTTTTCTTCCTTATGACCGAAGCCGCCGCCGAGGTCACCGCAAAGTGCGGAAATAACAAGACCGTTGTCCTTGACAAGCTTCAGGAATTCACGGCGCTGTGCTGCGTTGAGGTTTTCGGGAGCCATTTCTCCGCGGGTTGCATACAGCTGAATGCCCTTTGCACCGAGTGCTGCAGCAGTCTGCACCTGTTCAACCTTTGATTTGTCTCTCAGAGAGTCAATGATAATACCAATGGGGAGTGCCATTTTGGTTTACCTCCGTTTGTTTTTTGTTGTTATTCAATATACCCCTTTAAGGGGCTGATGTCAATATCTTCGTATTGTTTTAAGAAATCATACAGCAGCCTTGCAATCTGCCTGCATCCGCCTTCGGTGTTGCTTTCGATGTTCAACGGCAGAATCGGGTCATGTACACTCAATCGCAAAAGCAGCCAGCCGTCACCGTGGTCCTTGTCAAATGAAACACGAAAGCCCTCTCGGTTGTCTGTGGCAGGACTTGCAAATGAAAGGGAAGAGGCCCATTTTTCGAGCTCAGCAATCACCTTTTCACCAACGGGACGAAAATCGGCCTGCAGAATTTTAAATCTCAGCTCTTTTTCTTCTTTTGCTTCGTCAAGCGATTCAATGACACTCGAAAGTGTTTTTCCCTCTTTGCGAAGCCTGGCAAGCAGAATGATGATTTTTGTAATCAGATAAGCGCCGTCATCCAGGAAATAATTTTCACGCAGCGCCGCATGGCCTGAGGTTTCGATGGCAAGCGGACAGTTGATTCCCTCGTTGTTCAGACGGATGGCCTCGTTGATAACATTCTTGTAGCCTCTGCGGAAACGGTGATGCACACCGCCAAGGTGCTCATTGATGAACACGGCAAGACCGTCACTTGTGACCGAGTCGGTCACAATCGTACCGCCTTTTTCGTTTTCGAGTGCAATGGCGGAAGCGAGTGCCACAAGACGGTTGCGGTTGATTTCCTTTCCGTCGGCATCCACGCAGGCAGCACGATCGACGTCGGTGTCAAAAATCACACCGAAATCAGCCTCGTTGCGCAGCACACTGCGGCAAATAAAGCCCATCGCATCGGCATTTTCAGGGTTGGGAATATGGTTCGGAAAGCTGCCGTCGGGATCTAAAAATTCACTGCCCGACACATCGGCACCCAAAACGGAAAGCACCTTTTCGGCATAAAATCCGCCAACACCGTTGCCTGCATCCACAACAATGTGAAAGCCGGCAAGGGGCTTGTCATAGTTTTCAGCATTGACACCCTGCTTGATTTTTTCACACAGGTCAGCGGCGTATTTTGTAATATAATCGCATTGTTCAACAGTGCCCTGCACTTCAGGGAAAAGGCATGGCTGCTCTGCAGCAGAAAGCACGGCAGAGATATCACTGCCCTCAAAGCCGCCCTCGCGGGTGAAAAATTTCAACCCGTTTTTGTCGGACGGATGGTGGCTTGCGGTAATCTGCACAGCAGCCGTGCAGCCCTCGGTTACGGTGGTCATGAACATGGCAGGTGTGGAGCAAAGCCCACAGTCGGTCACGCTGACTCCGTATTTTGTGAACACCGAGCAAAGAGCATTGAAAATGCGTTCACCCGAAAGACGAGAGTCCCTGCCGATAAATATTTTCATATCGGCAGGTGTTGTATTTGTTTTTTCAGCAATGACGGACAAAAATCCGACGGCTATTTTCTGAATCACGGCATCGTTGAGGTCACAATGATCCCCCAATGCCGTACCGCGGATATCCGTACCGCTTTTTAAGTAAGATAAAGACATTTGATCAGTCCTTTTTAAGACTTAGTGATACTTCGGCAGCCAGCCCTCGTGAGCAGCAATGAGGTCATCAACAAGATTGACTGTTTCGTCGATGGTCAGCTCGGAGGAAACATGCGGATCGAGCATGGCGGCCTGATAAATAGCATCCTTCTTGAGTGTGACGGCTGCTTCGATCGTGAGCAGCTGTACGTTGATCATGGTCATGTTCATAGCAGCAAGCTGCAGGGGCAGCGCAGGCTGCTGACAGCCCTGCACACCGTACTTGTTGACAAGGCAGGCAACTTCAACACAGGCTTCCTTGGGAAGGTTCGGAATCAGGCCGTTGTTGATGATATTGCCGCCGATTTTGTAGGGAACATCGGTGACCATGGCCTCCATGATGTAGGAAGCATATTCATGGGTGCGGGTGTGGCTGACATCGTCAGTCAGATACTTCTGACGGTCTTCATTCCAACGTGCAATCTGATTGATGCAGCGGCGCGGATATTCATCCAACGGAATGTTGTAACGGGTGATGAGCTCCGGATGCTTATCCTTGATGAAGAAGTTGTTGTATTCTGCGTTGTGCTCGCTCGATTCGGTGCAGTAATGACCGAATCGGCGGATATATTCATAACGGACAAGGTCGTTGTGGTCTGTTACACCGCTTTCGAGAACACCGATGGCTCTCTTGCGGATTTCGGGATACAGGTCAGTGCCGTCTGCGTCCTCGATTTCAAGCAGCCAGCCCATGTGGTTGATACCTGCGATGCGTTCGCGGATGGGCTCAGTGAAGGGAATTTCGAGGGCATTGAGCAGACCTCTCGAGCAGCCCTGCACGGAGTGGCAAAGACCGACAGTGTTGATGCCTGTGTATCTCTGCATGTAGCCTGCAAGCTGTGCCATGGGGTTTGTGTAGTTCAGGAACCATGCATTGGGACAAACCTCTTCCATGTCATTTGCAAAGTCCTTGAGCACGGGAATGGTACGCAGTGCACGGAAAATACCGCCGATACCCTGCGAGTCAGCAATGGTCTGACGCAGACCGTATTTCTTGGGAACTTCAAAGTCGATGATGGTGCAGGGGTCATACAGACCGACCTGAATGGCATTCACAACAAAGTTTGCACCGCGCAGTGCATCCTTGCGGTTTTCAACACCGAGATATTTTGTGATTTTTGCACGCGACTCGTTGACATTTTTGTTGATGGCATTGATCATGATCCAGCTGTCTTCCAGACGGGATGCATCAATGTCATACAGAGCGATTTCACATTCGCGAAGTGCGGGTGTGCACATCACGTCACCGAGAACATTTTTTGCAAATACGGTGCTGCCTGCACCCATAAATGTAATTTTCATAAAATTCGAGTTCCTTTCCCATTATTATGCAATAAAATGATTGCACTTAAAATAAGTATATATAGTTTGTACACAATAGTCAATATTTTTTTAAAACTATTGCAAAATTTGTCAATAGTATTGACTTTTCTCCCTGCAGGTGGTATTTTTGAATAGAACAAAGTTCAATTTCGAAAGGAGTTTTTATTATGAGCGCACCCGAAAAAGTAATTCTTTTCAATGGCGAAAATCTTGATAACTGGACCACCCGTGACGGCAATGCCGCAGGTTGGGTCGTGGAAGACGGCATCACCACCGTTACCGCAAAAACAGGCGATATTATGACCAAGGAGGTTTTCGGCGATTGCTTCCTGCATGTCGAATTCCGTATTCCCGATATGCCCGAGGCCGAAGGACAGGCAAAGGGTAACTCCGGTGTTTATATTCACGGCAGATACGAAGTGCAGGTTCTCGACAGCTACGGTCTTGAGCCCGGCAAGGGTGATTGCAGTGCGGTTTATGACTGCCATGCACCTCTTTTCAATGCCTGCAAGCCTGCTACCGAATGGCAGACCTATGACATCATTTTCCGTACCGCCCGTTTTGACGATGACGGCAACGTGACCGAAAAGCCCCGTCTTACTCTTCTGCACAACGGTATGCCCGTGCACAATAACATCGTGCTCGAAAATGTCACCGGCGGTGCACTCGGCGAAATGTGCAAGGAAGGCCCCCTGCTTCTGCAGGACCACGGCAATGCCGTTTCCTACCGCAACATTTATGTTTATCGCCTGCCCGAAAAGGGACTCGACAGATATTAAAAAGCAAAAGAAAAAGGTCTGCAGGTGCAGGCCTTTTTTTGTGTTAATTTCCTTTTAATATCCTTGGGTTATCCAGCAGCATCACAAGCACGGGAACCAGAATGATTTGTGCAATGATGCCCGGGACGGCATTTGTGAATGCCCCTGCAAGGAAGGCTGCAAAGGTGAAGCCGCCGTCGGCACCCAGGCACGCAATCATGGCAAGCCCCCATACCACACGGCCGACGAGCATTGCCGTCAGCAAGGAGCAATATATGTATCCCTTTTTGCGGGGGAGATATTTGTGCATAAGCCCCGCCACAGCACCGTATGCGGCAAGCTCAAAGGCCATGCACAGTGCTGTCGGAAACAGGGGAGGCATGCCGAGTGTCAGGGAACGAAGCAACGGGGCAATGAGCCCAACTGCAAGACCCCACGGCCAGCCGCAGATAAAGCCGCACAGCAGCACGGGAATGTGCA
>JAZOWJ010000305.1:0-4715 GCA_045659125.1 Acutalibacteraceae bacterium | reverse complement strand
GGCAGCATCCGAAAGATTATATCTGTGGTTTCTGCCGCCACCGCAGGTAACTGCATATTTCTGCAATGCACGCAGACCCGGCAGTGTCTTGCGTGTTTCCGCAATGGATGCAGAGGTACCCTCAACCGCCTTTACGCAGGCATGGGTTGCTGTTGCAATGCCCGAAAGGTGCTGCAGCAGATTCAGCGCTGTGCGTTCACCCTGCAGCAGGCAAGCGGTTTTACCGCTGAAAACAGCAATCAGATCCCCATTTTTGACTTCATCACCATCCTTGAAGAATGCTTCATAGGTGAATGTATCGTCAAGCAGCTGAAAAACGCGCATAGCGATTTCAAGTCCGCAAACAACACCGTCAGCCTTGGAAATAAAACGGGCTGTGCCTGTCTGTGCTTCGGGGATGACGAAAACGGTGGACACATCCATGTAGTTGATGTCCTCTTTGATTGCATTGCGGATAATATCGTCAATGTAAAACTGCGGAATAATCATGCCTCGTCCAACTCCTTGAGAATGATGTAGGCAACCGTTGCAAGCGAGAGTGCTTCAAGGTATGCCGTTGTTGTGGCATATTTGCCACCTTTCAGGCGTTTTAAAATATTATCGATCTGCTTCAGGCCATAACGAACAGCGCCTGCATCGGGCATTACAAAGGCTGCCCTTTGCATGATGGAGCGAATCTCCTTGAAAATGCCGTCAGGCAGGGGAGCGCCCTCGGTGGTCAGATTTACAGGCAGAGCCGAAACATTTGCAAAGCCGTTCTGCATGCAGCGCTTGATGTCTTCAGCGGCTCTGCGTGAATAAACAAGAGCCTCCAGCAGGGAGTTGCTGGCAAGTCTGTTTCTGCCGTGCACACCTGTATTGGAGCATTCGCCGCAGGCATACAGGCGGGGTATGTTTGTTTTGGAATCGATGTCTACCTCAATGCCGCCCATCAGGTAGTGCTGACAGGGGAAAATAGGAATCAGATCCTTTGTAATGTCCACACCGTAGCGCATGCATCCCTCATGAATAGCAGGGAATCGTGCACGCAGGAAATCGGCATCCTCGTGGCGGATATCCAGATAGAACTGATTGCTGCCTGTGCGTCTTGCTTCCAGCAGAATGGACTTGGAAACCACATCACGGGGAGCAAGCTCCAGGCGCTCGTCATAACGATCCATGAAGCGCTCAAGGTTGCAGTTGAGTAAGTATGCACCTTCACCGCGCACCGATTCGCTGATGAGGAATTGCTCACCGTCTTCGGAGTTGAAGGCGGTGGGATGGAACTGCACATAATGCAGGTCCTTGATGCGTGCTCCGAGCTCATAGGCAATGCGGATGCCGTCACCCGTTGCACTCTTGGGATTGGTGGTATATTTGTAGACTCTGCCCACACCGCCTGTGCAAAGCATGCAATACGAGCAGAAAACCGAGCAGATTTTGCCGTCTGTCAGCAGGTCGGCGCGGAAACCGCTTCTGACCTGTGTCAGCTTGACAAGCACGGTGTTTTCGCGGTAATCAATATTCTTTTTCTGTTCAACCTGTGCAAGCAGACCGCGTACCATTTCGGCTCCTGTGCAGTCCTTGTAGTGCACAATGCGTCTTCTGCAGTGACCGCCCTCGAGGGTCTTGTCGAGTTCACCGTCATCATTGCGATCGTATTGCACACCCCATTCCATGGTCTTGCGCACATCGTCAGGACCTTCACGCACAAGGGTGTCAACGGCTTCAGGATCATTTTCATGTCTGCCTGCTATGAAGGTATCCTTCACATGCAGGTCAAAGGAATCGTCCTCAAAATCAAGCACGCACGCAACACCGCCCTGGGCGAGGTTGCTGTTGGAAACGGTCTTGCCGTATTTGGAAAGAATGCAGACCGAAACCGAATCGTCAAACTGCAGTGCGCCGTACATACCTGCAACACCGCTGCCGACGATCAGAACATCAAAGCATTTGTTGTTTTCATACATTTCCATAATTATCCAAGCTCCAGCATACGGTCGATACTCTTTTTTGCTTTCAGACGAAGCTCTTCGTCCAGTTCTATTGCTTCACCTGCCGTGCCCTCAATGGCCTGCAGCAGCAATTCGGGACTGATGTATTTCATGTCGGGACAGGTGAGGGTTTCGGGACACAGATAATAAAATTCTTTGTCAGGGTAATTCCTGGTCAGTGTGTCGGCAACACCGCGTTCTGTGCCGATGATGACACTCTTGTCGGCCTTGAGGGCAAAGTCGATGATTTCTGCGGTGGAGCCTGCCATATCGGCATGACGCACAACCTCCTCGCGGCATTCGGGATGCACGGCAAGAAGTGCATCGGGGTGCTCCTTCTTTGCCTGCAGCACCTGCTCTTCGGTCAGGTTATCATGCACGGGGCAGTAGCCGTTCCAGAGGGTCATTTTTTTGTCGGGCATTTGCGCTGCAATCCATCCGCCAAGGTTGCGGTCGGGAAGGAACAGAATTTCCTGTGCATCGAGCTTGCCGACAATTTTCAGTGCACTCGATGAGGTCACGCAGACATCGCAGACCGCTTTTGTGGCGGCTGTGGTGTTGATATAAGCACACACAACCGCATCGGGGTGTTGCTCTTTCCATGCGGTGATTTCTTCGGGTCTGATCATTCTTGCCATGCCGCAGCCTGCATCGGGGGCAGGCAGAATGACCTGTTTTTCGGGCGCCAGTATTTTTACACTTTCCGCCATAAAACGAACACCGCACATGATGATGCGTTTGTTCGGCAGCTTTGCGGCGGCTTTGGCAAGTGCAAAGCTGTCACCCGTAATATCAGCCAGCGCAATGATTTCAGGCGGCTGATAGGTGTGTGCAAGAATAACCGTATCTGTTTCGGCTTTTCTTTTTGCAATCATATTACGCAGTGCATCGTCCATGGAAAGAATTCCTCCCTCTCTCGTGTGTATATAGTATACTACCTTTTTTTAAGAATTTCCACATGGATTGAAAAAAATATCAACGATTTTCACAAAAAATGATGTCGGATTTTGGCTGTTTTACTCAACACCAAGTGCTTTTGCAAGATCGCGTGTATCATAAACACGGTAATCACAGGCAATGTGGTCGGAATTGCGGAATTCGTCAAACAGACAGGTCCTGATGCCTGCACCTGTGCCTGAATCGATATCCACATCACGATCTCCGAGCATAACGGTTTTTGCAGGATCAAGATTGTATTTTTTGATTAAATATAAATTTGTGTCAGGGGCAGGCTTGGACGGCATGGTGTTGATTTCGCTTGTGACGGCATCTGTGAAATAATACAGAAGCTCATGCTGTGCAAGATAGGTAAGCGCAAGTGAATCGCGGTGGGTGTTCAGGAAATTCCTGCCTCCGTTTTCGTGAATCTTCTTTAAAATCTCGGGAATACCGGGGTAGGGAAGTACGGCAGGTGCAAGGTCTGTTCTGCTTTCAATGGCTCTGAACAGCAGCTTGCAAAGGGAGCTCGGCTGATAATAGTCATAAGCCGTGCGAAAGGATTTTTTGAACAGATCATAGCACTGCTGACGGTCAATATCCATGCCGTGAATGCGTTTGTATGCCTGCATAAAGGCCTCGGTGATATGGCCGTAGGAATCAAACAGCATGCCGTCAAAATCCCATATGAAGTTTTGCAAATTCATTAAATCTGATCTCCTTTGTGCCAGCCGTTTTCATCTTTGGTGATACGGAAGAAAACGGGACGCTCCTGCGGGTTTTCATTGGGGGAATGAAGGGTGAAAATCATGTCGCCTTCAAATGTTTTAAACAGCATTCCGTGACCGCCGTCTTTGTCAAACAGCGGGTCCTCGATTTGCTTCCACGGACCGAGCACCGAGCCGCTTGTTGATACTGCAATACCCTCTGCATAACTGTGGTTGCGGAAGCTTGCCCAGAACATGGTCAGCTCCTTGCCGTCATTGTAGAGGAACGGACCGTCGGTAACGATACGCGGCTTGCCGTTAACAATGTCATTGTTGGCATAAGTGACCCAAGGTGCTTCGTCTGCCCCGAACAGGGTAACAGCTTCACCAACGGGCTTTCTGAGGTCTTCACTCAATTCAATTGCGCAGATGGTGCCGATGCCGATCTGCACATGTTCATGGCAAAAGACCATGTAGGGCTTGCCGTTTTCGACATAAAATGTGCCGTCCAGACACATCCAATCAGCGGGGGTGATGGGCTCACTCCAGATTTCATAGGGGCCTTCGGGCTTGTCTGCAGCAAGAATCTGCGTGCAGCGGTTTCTGCCCTCGGTGTAGAAGGAAGCAAACATATAGAATCTGCCGTTGTACATGTGCACCTCGGGAGCCCAGAAGTTTCTGTCTGCCCAGAAATCAGCAGGTGCGGTAAAGCATTTGATGGGATCAGACCATTCCACGAGATCCTTGGATGTGTAGCACCAGAATCCGCCTGCACCGGACCATGCAAACTGACCGGGTGTACCGAACATATAATAGGTGCCTTCGTAGGGGAGCACAAAGGGGTCACGGATGTTGATATCAGAGCATTTCATATGAGCTGCCTCCTATAGTATAATTATTTATATTATATTACACGATTGTTTCAATGTCAATAAAACAAAGGGCATGAAAAACAACTTGAAAATTTCAAGCAGGAAATGTATAATGACTATGGGAAGTTGAGAAGGTGTTTTTCACACCTTCTCAACACCAAATCTGCGATTTGGTGTCAAATTTTCTTAAAAAATTTGACAATAGTCATTGCAATGAAAATGAGCAC
>JAZOWJ010000304.1:0-4510 GCA_045659125.1 Acutalibacteraceae bacterium | reverse complement strand
GTAGCCGTTTTCGGCCTCAATCTGCTTTGAGGTGTTCCAGTACCACATAATCTGATCGAATCGGATGGCATCATAGCCCGAGGAAACATAGAACGGATCATCCAGCTTTGCAAGGCGGATGTCACGGGGGAAGCCGCAGTCCTCCAGAAATTCGCCGACGCCTCTGCCCGAGTCAAGCCCCCACACATTGAAAACGGTTTTGTCGCTGTGCTCCGACTTGATCTGCAGCACCCAGTTACCCGTACCGCTGATATCATCAGGTCCTGCCGTGGACAGGCAGCCCTCAATGGCTTCATAAACAGGCTGCTGGTCTTTGACGGGAAAGCCCTTTTCCGCATCGTGGTTGCCGAACACGTGTGCCCACGGAATATGGCGGTCATTGAGCGGCTGTACCAAAGCAGTGATAAAATTTTTCAGCGTTTCAGGGCTTTCTGCACCGTCACGCCACACATTGTCACCCAAAAGCAGCACAAGATCGGGCTTTTCTTTATCTGCAATCGCAGCAAGGTCACGGAACACACGCGTGTCATAATCCTTGACACCGTGCACATCCGACACACAAAGAATTCTGAATTTGCCGTTCTTAAAACGCAATTCCTTTGAACACATAAGCAGGTATCCCCTTTCTTTTTCTGTTGATATTGTATAATAGAAAGAAGAGAAAATCAAGATAAACCGTACAAATTGCCATCACACACTTGCATTTTTTCATCCGAAGGTATATAATGATACCATCCGTCCAAGGAGGTTTGAAAGTTATGAAAAAAAGTGACATACTGCAGGCTGTCAAGTTTGCATTGTTTTCTGCTTCGGCAGGCATCGTACAGGTCGGTTCCTTTGAGCTGCTGAAAATCCTGCTGCAAAAGCTTGTTTACGAAACACCCGAGGAGGTCCCCTATTGGCCTGTTTATCTGACATCGCTTGTGCTTTCCGTTCTCTGGAATTTCACCTTTAACCGCCGATTTACCTTCAAATCCGCGGCAAACATTCCCGTTGCAATGGCAAAGGTTGCAGGCTTTTATCTTGTGTTCACACCGCTTTCAACATGGCTGGGTGATCTTGCTGCACAAAGAAACATTACGGATGAAATCGTGCTTGCCGTGACCATGATTGCAAACCTCGTGCTCGAATATCTGTTCTGCAAGTTTGTAGTCTATCGCGGTCAGGAAAACACCCTCGAGGAAAAGCCCAAAGAAGAATAAAACAGCAAAAGCACCATCCGAACGCCGACTTCCCATAAGGAAGTATTTCTTTAAAATGTGAAATTTTGGCACAATAATTCGTTAAAACCTCCCGATATGCGTCAGCATCATCGGGAGGTTTTGCCTTTTCTTGCACTCAAAATTTTCATTTTAAAGTGCTTCGCAGTTTCGTAAGATAAGAAAATTTCTTATATTGAAGCCACAAAACGCAGTCAGGCTGGCGCCTGACGAGGCTTTTGGCAAAAATATAGGGAATTTTCATCGAGAAACAAATACTGCCTCATGGGAAGCCGGCGAAAGGACGGTGCTCTTTTTTATTCAGAACAGGTATTCTGCGACATACTGTGCAAAGACCTCATTGAGCCTTTCGGTGCAGTCGGGATCATTGTCAAGACCGTGCGTGGAATTCGGGAAGGCAATAAGCTGATGCTCCACACCGTACTCGGTCATTCTTGCATCCAGCGCCTGTGCATTCGTAAACGGCACAATCGGATCTCTCATACCGTGGCAGATGATGGTCGGCACGGTATTTTCATTGACATAAAAAATCGGTGAAACCGCATTGAGCTGCGGGGTGAATGCCTGCATTTCCTCATAGCTGAATTCTTCACCGATCGCCAGCGAAAACAGGTATTCAAACCGATCCGCACCGAGAATATTGTTCGGTGCAAAGTAGCCCGCATCGGTCAGGTCGGTCGGACCTGAAGAATCCCACACAAAGCCGATGGGAAGCGGTGCCGTTTCTGCCGATGAATAAGCATAAAGCATGGCCAGGTGGCTGCCTGCCGAATGACCGCCGAGTGCACAGTTGGTCACCTGTATGCCCTGCGAGGCGGCAGCTTGCTTGATTTTTCCCAAGGCAGACGAGATGTCATCCATAATTGCATCAGGCTGCGTGGTCTGCGAAAGATAACGATAATTGATGCTTGCGGCAATCACACCGTAGGTCTGTGTGTATTCCTTTGCAGTCTGCGAAAAGGTGCTTTTATCACCACGCACCCATTCTCCTCCGTGAATCAGCACAATCACAGGCAGCTGCTTCTGATATTCGGACGGAAAATACAGATCCATCACCTGCCGTTCATCCTCGCCGTAGGCAAGGTTTTCAAAATCAGTCTGCACAACACGCGGTGCACAGCCGACAAAACCAAACAGCAACACTCCTGCCAGCAGCAAACAGATTATGCTTTTTGCAGTCCTCATTCCACACACTCCATTTTTATACCTTTTTCACTAAAGTACCACACGCAAGAAAAGAAGTCAAGCGCAGATAAATATGGTTTATCTTACTGACGGAATCCCTCAAATGCCTGTCGCCCTGAAAGGGGTGGCAGAGGTCAGGCTGTGCGTAACCTTAACAGACCGCTAAACCATAATTTATTGTAAAAAAACGGTTGCAACAATGCAAGAAAACTGCTATACTGAATGTGCCAAACAATACAAATTAAGCATGACAAAAATTCTGTCTCTTCAATTTTCTGAAGGGTCTTGTTTGCTATTGCACCCACAGGAATTGGCAAAAGCGCAAATTTCGAAGTGGGTGAAATGCAGAATTTCTGATATCATGCTTGTATTGTTTGGCGACAATACGGAGTTTGCGTTTTTCGGTGCGGCAACTTCGGTTGTCGCACTTTTTATTGCACCGAAAAACCACTGCTTCGATTTGTCGCCACTCAAAACAAAAGCAAAAAAGTTCGCTCAAAACGGACTTTTTTGTTTTTTATGCACTTTTGTGACAGTGTTTTTATTGCAAACACGGGTTATATATGCTATAATAATTGATTGGAATTGAGAAAATAAAAGAATCGGAGGTACAAACATGGCAAAACAGGCACCCTGCAAGCAGGAAGAAAGCAAAGAAAATGTTTACAAGCACTCTGCGCCGACAAAAAAAATCATTGCCCGTTTCCTGCCCTATTACAAAAAGCACCGCAAAACATTTGTGTTTGACCTGTTCTGTGCAGCACTCACAACTGTCTGCGAGCTGATTTTGCCGATGATTGTGCGCACCATCACCAATGCCGCAACAGGTGAGGACGGTGCGGTGCTGACGCCTGCGCTGATTCTCGGCATGGGCGGAGCTTACCTGTTCATGCGTGTCATTGACACCTTTGCAAACTACTACATGGCCGCCATGGGTCACATCATGGGAACACGCATCGAAACCGACCTGCGAAAGGACCTGTTCGGGCATCTGCAGAAGCTGTCCTTCTCCTATTTCAACAACGCAAAGGTCGGTGTGCTGATGTCAAGACTCACAAACGACCTGTTCGACATCACCGAATTTGCCCACCACTGCCCTGAGGAATTCTTCATTGCAGGTATCAAAATTTTAGGATCAGGGATTATTTTAAGCTTTATCAACATTCCGCTGACGCTTATCATTCTGTGCATGATTCCCGTGATGATTCTGTGTCTGCTGCGTGTCAACCGCCGTATGCGTGACGGCTTCCGTGAGCAACGCAAAAAGGTCGGCGAGCTGAATGCCGACATTGAGGATTCCCTGCTGGGCATTCATGTTGTCAAGGCCTTTGCAGGCGAGGAAAAGGAAAAGGAAAAATTCCGCAAGGGAAACGAAGCCTTCCTTGCCGTAAAAACCACCGTTTACAAGCTGATGGGCACCTTCACAAGCACATCCCGCTTTTTTGACGGTGCGATGTACATTATCGTCGTCATTCTCGGTGCATTTTTCATCCTCTGGGGTAAAATCAATGCAGCCGACCTGATTGCCTATCTGCTGTATGTAACAACACTGTTTTCATCCGTGCGCAGAATCGTGGATTTCTCCGAACAGTTCAACAGAGGTCTTACGGGCATTGAGCGCTTTGCCGAAATCATGGACACTGAGCCCGACATTGAAAACATCCCCGATGCGGTGGATATCGGCAGAGCCGAAGGCAACATCACCTTCAACAATGTCAGCTTCGCCTACAATGACGGCGCTGATGTCATTCATAACTTCAACCTCGATGTCAAAAAAGGACAGAGCATTGCCCTTGTCGGTCCGTCGGGTGCAGGCAAAACCACACTCTGCAGCCTGATTCCCCGTTTTTATGACATCACAGGCGGTGAAATTTTGCTCGACGGCATGGATATCCGCAGCATGACACTGCAATCCCTTCGTGAAAACATCGGCATCGTGGAGCAGGATGTGTATCTGTTCTCGGGCTCGGTGCGGGAGAATATCCTTTACGGCAAGCCCGATGCAAAGGAAGAGGAAATCATCGAAGCCGCCAAGCTGGCAGGTGCTTATGAATTCATCACGGAGCTTCCCGACGGCTTTGAAACCTATGTCGGTGAGCGCGGTG
>JAZOWJ010000303.1:0-5249 GCA_045659125.1 Acutalibacteraceae bacterium | reverse complement strand
GACATTCCGATGTTTTCGTTTGCGGCATGCATGGCGGCGAGCTGCTGATTTGTCATGCGCACAGGGCAGAAGCGAAGCACGTTCTTGCAGACGGCTTCATATTTGCGGCTGTCGGTGCCGCCTGTCATGTAGTAGGGAAGTACCACACAATCGGGATAGGCCTTGTTCAGGCACTGTTTCAGGAATTTGAATTCCTTGCCGTCCATATCGGTGATGTTGGAGGCACTGTGTCCGGGAGGTGTTTCCACGATGAGGTCATGCTTCTTGGCATATTTTTTGATGACCTCGATGGATTCTTCACGGTTCTGATGCACGGCAGGACGCAGATTGCAGACCACATAAGCCTCATCGGGCAAAACATTGGGTGCGGAAGAGCCGCCCGACATGGTAAATGCACAGGTGGTGGACAGGAAGGCCTCGCCGAACTTGGAAACCTTGGGCAGAACCACCATCATAAGGGGCTTGAACAGCCACAGGTTGCCCATGATCAGGCGCATCGGGAAGGTCATATAGGGAGCTGCATCCTCGAACATACGGGACACAACATTGATCATGTGCTTTTTGAAGGGCTTTTTCTTTTCGACCTCTGTTACAAAACGGGACAGACGGACAATGGGGGTGTTTGCAGGCGGGGTGGAGGAATGGCCGCCGTCGCCGTGGGCAATGACCTTGACATGGGTCGTGCCCTTTTCAACAACACCGATGGAGGCGCAGGGCGCGCTCAGACCGGGCAGCTGATTTTCAACAATGGCACCGCCCTCGTCCATAACAGCGGCAAGGCGAATGCCTTTTTCTTTCAGGTATGCAACGGTGGCATCGGCACCGAAGCCGCCGAGCTCTTCGTCAACCGAGCTTGCAAGATAAACATCGCACTCGGGCTCAAAGCCTTCTGCAAGCAGCTCCTCGATGGCAGAAAATTCGCACATAATGGTGCACTTGCAGTCCATGGCGCCACGGCCGTGCACACAACCGCCTTCGATTTCACCCGAAAACGGATCGTACTTCCAGTCGGTTTCTTCGGCAGGCACAACGTCCTGATGGCCCATCAGCAGAATGCCGAGCTTTTCGGGGTTTTTACCCGGCCAGCGAAGCAGCATGCTGCCGTCGATGTCCACATATTCGAGCTTGGAAAACACAAGCGGATACTGCTTGCGCATGATTTCCTGCATTTTGCGGAACTGTGTCAGGTCGCGCTCGTCACCCTGCTTGGCGGTGATGGTGGGCACCTTGACGATTTCGGACAGGCGAAGGGCATACTTTGCTTCTTCCTCCTCGGTAAAGGAGATTGCAGGCTTTCTGCGGATGATCTTCTTTTTCATTTTTTCCGCACGCACGGCGGCAATGATGAGAAGCACCACGAAAACAAGCAATGCTGCAAGAATAACATACTTCATTTTCAATTACTTCCTTTCTCTCTTTATAAATAAATATTATTCAATCTTTGTTGAATGCCAATCGTGCCGTCCTTGCGGATGGTGGTCACGGTTACACCGAAGGGAAGATCCTTTTCGGCACAGGGGATGCCGTTGTAGCCGTCACGGTTGTAGGCGGCATAGCCTCCGGGCTGATTGTAAACAAGATACACGCCGTCATACAATGCACAGAAGTCATTGACATGGTCATGCCCGCAGAACACAGCCTGTGTGCTGTCAAGCTCTCTGATGGCGGCAAACATGCCGCTGTTATAAGGTGAACAGCCGACAGACTCAAACTGATAGCCGTATCTGATTTCTGCCTTGCCTGACGGAACATAGGTTTTGTTTTCGGCTTCGGTGAACACCTCTTGGTATTCGGGCAGGGGAATATGGAAATACTGCATGGACTTTGTTTTGCCGAATTGCTTTTCGATGGTCAGAACATGGTTTTTATACCATTCAATCTGATTGCGCTTGAGGAAATCATAGCCCTGTACATCATCGGCAAGACCTTCGTCTTTTCTGCCCGATTCCTCAATATCTCTGCCTGAATCGAAAACATACAGGCTCTGCGAAAGGGTGGTCAGCGAGGTCATGATGTGAATGGCGAAGTTGCCGTAGCCGAACAGTCCCTCATAACCGAAGCGGCACAGGCAATGCGGACGGCTCATCAGGTTGTCATACAGGAATTTTTTGTAGTTGCCCTTGGCTTCGCGTGCCTCGTGGTTGCCGAATGCATAAACCCAGTAAATGCCGAATTGCTCCATCATGTCCGCAAACTGCACGGCATCCAGATGCTGGTGGTTGGTCTGCACAACATCGCCCGTAAAAATAACAAGATCGGGCTTGACATCCGCAATCTGTCGGCTGAGCATTTCAATGCTTTTCTTATTCGGCTCGTGCTTGCCGCCGTCAAGGTGCAGGTCCGTGGTGGAAAGAATCACGAAATCGCGATCCGAAAATGTGCCGTCCTCGTTGAATTTTGCAATAAAAACAGCATCGTCCTGCGTTTTTACAATGCGCACATCCGTGCCGACATGTGTTTTGCAGGAGGCTTCCGAAAACAATGAACGGGCAAGCCTGCCGTCGGAAGCCTTGCCGATTATCCTTCGTACGGGAAGCGCGGCTTCAATGCCGACACGACGAACGGTATCTGCAATTTTCCACATAAGCAAATCTCCTCTCACGCATATTACACTAACTTACAGCATACCACTACCGACCGCTTCGTGCAAGAGGGAAAATGAAAAAAAGGGCAGCCAATGGTTAAAAAAGTTGATTTTTTGTTGATAATTTTATATTATGGTAGCAGATATACTCTTCAGGACGGGTGAACACTATGTACGACGAAAATAAAAGACAACAGGAATTCGGCAGATTCCTTCTTGAAAAAACACCGCAGCAGGTGCAGGAAAATCTGCAAAAAATGGCGGTGCTGATGACCTATTACCGCTGCGCCGTACTCGAAATCGAAACCAAATTCAAGGTGCTCGATGCGCAGTTTTCATTGTCGCATGAGCGCAATCCTATTGAATCAATCAACACGCGCATCAAGTCCCCCGAAAGCATCCGTGAAAAATTAGAGCGCAAGGGACTTCCCATGAACGTCGATGCCATTCAGGAGCACATCAACGACATCGGCGGTGTGCGTGTCATCTGCTCGTTTCTGGATGATATTTACATGCTTGCAGATTGCCTTTTGCAGCAGGATGATGTGCGGCTGATTGCCATGAAGGATTATATTAAAAATCCAAAGCCCAACGGCTACCGAAGCCTGCATCTGATTGTGGAGATTCCGATTTTTCTTTACAACGAAAAGCGCATGGTCAGGGTAGAGGTGCAGCTTCGCACCATTGCCATGCAGTCGTGGGCCAATTTG
Source organism: Acutalibacteraceae bacterium (assembly GCA_045659125.1). Lineage (GTDB taxonomy): Bacteria > Bacillota > Clostridia > Oscillospirales > Acutalibacteraceae > RUG806. The sequence goes on along the minus strand of JAZOWJ010000303.1, from coordinate 1,955 downwards.
GAGCACAAGCTGCGCTATAAGAAAAATCTGTCAGACGATGTGCTCTCACGCACAACCGAAACGCTGTTTGACTGTGCGCAAAGAGCCAACGAGCTGGATGTAAAAATGCAGGAAATCCGCCGCATTGTGGAGGAAGGACGAGCCGAGTCCGATTGATTGTACTGCAATTGCTTGACAAAGGGTTTTGCAGTTTGGCATAATGATTTTATTATTCAAAACAGGGGGAAATAAAATGGGAATCGGTTTTGACATCAGCAAGACAATCCGCGAAAGAACGAGCGTACGAACCTATGCGCAAACGCCTGTTTCGCAGGAAATAAGAGATAAAATTCTGCAATATGCCCAAACCATCGACAATCCCTTCGGTGCAAAAGTGTACTTTCAGTGGATTGAAAAGCAAGCCGCCGCAAACGGTGAAAAGCTCGGCACCTACGGCTTTATCAAGGGGGCAAGTCTGTTCCTTGGGGTAACGGTTGAAGATAAGGACGGCGCTGCGGAATCGGTAGGCTATGTGTTTGAGCAGCTTGTGCTTTATATCACAAGCCTGGGGCTCGGCACCTGCTGGCTTGGCGGCACGTTCAACAAGAGTGCTTTTGCCGATAATATGGAAATTCCCGACGGACGGAGCTTTCCGATTCTGTCACCGGTCGGCTACCCTGCAAAGCAGCGCATCAAAGAAAAGGTGTTCCGCACCGCCATCAATGCCAACAACCGTGTGGCCGGCGAAAAGCTGTTTTTCTGTGATGCATTCCAAACACCGCTTGACCTGAAAACGGTCGGAAAATATGCAGATTGTCTTGAAAATCTGCGTCTTGCTCCGTCGGCAGGCAACAAGCAGCCGTGGCGTGTGGTGTATGACGGCAGGGCCTTCCACTTTTTCAAAAAGGGAAGTATGCAGTTCATGCAGGTGCTCGATGTCGGCATCGGCATCAACCATTTTGTGCTGACGGCAAATGAGCTGGGGCTTCAGGGAAGACTTGCAAAAGCGGATGTGTCGGCTTATCCGCTGACTGCAGATATGAAATATGTAGCCTCCTGGGTGTGTGACAATGTATAAACAATATCTTGAAAGCATCAAGCTGCCCACGGATGATCAGGAATTCCGATTCATCCTCGGACAGAAAAGAAATTGCTACAACGGCATTTATCCCTTTAAGCTGTTCCCCGAAAAGGGGCTTGACAAGGTCGATTTTGAGCCGATTACCATTCTTTACGGCGGCAACGGCTCGGGCAAGACCACGCTGCTGAATGTGATTGCCCAAAAGGCAGGTGTGCAGCGCAATTCGCCGTTCAACGGCAGTGCGTTTTTCGGGGATTTTACGGAGATGTGTACCCTCAAAGCCAAGAGCATTCCGCGACACAGCCGCATTATGACCAGCGACGATGTGTTTGAATATATTCTCGACATCCGCTATGTCAACGACGGCATTGACCTGCGCCGTGAGGCCCTGCTGAATGAATATGTAGAACGCAAATACAGTGATAATCAGCTTCGCGGTATGGCCGATTACGAGGAATGGAAGGAAAACCGTGCCGCCAAAACGCAGACCCAATCGCGTTTTGTGCGCGAAAGAATCCGCAGAAACACGGATATGTTCTCCAACGGCGAAAATGCCATGAAGTATTTTGTGGATAACATCACCGAAAACGCGGTGTATCTGCTTGACGAGCCCGAAAACAGCCTTTCGATTGCCTTTCAGCAAGAGCTTTGCACCTTTCTTGCTGATTCTGCACGGCATTTCGGCTGCCAGATCATCATGGCAACGCACTCGCCCGTGCTTCTGAGCATGAAGGATGCGCTCATTTATGACCTCGACAGCAACCCCGTGCAGACAAAAAAATGGACGGACCTTGAAAATGTCCGCCGTTATTTTGACTTTTTCGAAAGCCACAGAAAAGAATTTGAGGAATAAAAAAAGCAGAATCAAAGTAACCGGTTCACAGAAAAATCCGCT
>JAZOWJ010000302.1:0-4283 GCA_045659125.1 Acutalibacteraceae bacterium | reverse complement strand
TTATTTTGTGTTATTGTCGGCAAGTAATTATAGAGTATTACTATGCTTATAACCGATATCAAGCAAGCCATAATGGAAATGATTACTTTTGCTTTTCTGCTCATTAAAAATCTCCTTCAATTCGTCCACAAACCATGTAACAATGCTTGAAAAAGTGGTCACTATTACATCAGTTGTTTTTTCAACAATATTTTCAAAGCGTTTGTGCTCTCCATATAATTATAAACATCATCTTTTGTTGCATCTGGAAACGCATCATAAAGTTCTCCTGCATATTGTGAATAGTTTTGAGGAAGCATACTTTCAATCACCAATCAGGGGACGGTTCTATGATTGACTACTTTTGTTATATTTTATCGTCAATCACAAAACCGTCCGAAGTGATTGGCATACCTGTTTCAAGTCTTGCGTTTTGAATAACCGCCGAAGATGAACGCGGTGGATTCTGAAATCATCCTCGGCGGAATGCAGAAACTCGGAGTAGGGCGGAACAAAAATCGGTTAATTTGTGCCGTCGGACAGCTGTTTTTCGTCAGGACAGAGAACCGTCCACTGTCCTATCCAAATAGGCAATAAGTTTCGGATCAATATCCATATTTGGTTTGGCCTTTTTCATATTATTTATCATTGTTGAAAACAATTCAACATGATTTTTAAAATATCGGGAAATTTTGATTATATATGCGCGATCATTGGATTTGATTTTTACATAATGTAATCCAACCAAAGGCAACATAATCGCTTTTACAGATACAATATTAGTGTATCGTAAGTATATTGGCTCCCCTTTTTTGTTGTCGGGCATCAAAAAGCCATCCAAATACATTGTTTCATCTAAAAAAGTGATGCTTTTTCTTTTGTTGCAATCCACAAGTTGTTTTGTTCCAAAAAACAAAACGGCAGTCAGAATCAAAGCCCTGCTGATCATATCAGCATAGTGATCCCCTGTAAATGCACAACTGAGTACGCTCAAAAAAATCACCAACAATTCATTGACAACTATCAACAAAACAGTGAAACGAAAATCATAATTATATTTCATTTTTTGTCTCCTTAATATGAATCCAACCAATATCATTCAACCATAGAACCGTCCCCTGATTGATCTCCCCTGATTGATCCGCCTTTATGAAAAAACCAATCAGACCAATCCCCGTTCTACCCTATCTAATTAGTTTCCATGGCATCGATTCGTAATATGACATCCAGATTTTTTTCATAATGTACACAATACAAGGTTTCCGTGTTCAGATCGTCCGGAAGAATATCATCTCTTTTTCTGTAAAATTCAAAAGTCTTTTCATTTCCGAATTCATCAGTAAAGATATAATGCGCAACATCCCTGCCCGACACTCTGGAAGTCACAGATATTTCATCAAAATACCCTATAAATTGCTCTGCTCGTGGTATTGCTGCAGCAATACCATAAAATCCCGTTATAAAAACAGAAATCAACACAACAACAATGCCTGTTGCAAATGTTATTTTGCTTTCTTTTTTTATAAAAAATGACACTATAAGAAAAATATATCCTAAAGAACAAAGAAGCAACCCATCCGGTATGATTCTGTATTTCAAGCCACTTACATTATAATTATTTTGTGTTATTGTCGGCAAGTAATTATAGAGTATTACTATGCTTATAACCGATATCAAGCAAGCCATAATGGAAATGATTACTTTTGCTTTTCTGCTCATTAAAAATCTCCTTTGTATGTATTTCGGATTTATTGTCTGTAAAAGTATATCATATCTTTGCACGAAAAAAAACAGCAAAATATGCAAAAAGTGAACCTGTTTTTTTGCACAATGTGCGAAAAAACTCCGACCGTGAAGTCGGAGTTTTGTTTTTTACAGCTTTGCAACGATTGCATCGACACATTCTTCGGGGGTGAGTTGCGTGCAATCCACCGTGATGTCTGCATATTTTTCATACAACGGGGCACGCTCTGCAAAAAGCGCGGCAATGGAAGTGCCGTCTTTCATTGCAATGCCCCTTGTTTTAATGTTGCAGATTCGTTTTTCAAGCTCCTCTGCCGTGACCTGCAGATAAACAACCGTACCGTTTTTGCACAGATTTCGCATTGCGTCTTCGCCGTACACCACACTGCCGCCGGTTGCAACCACGCAATTTTCAAAGGATTGCGCAGCTATGATGCGGTTTTCGGTTTCCACAAATGAAGCAACACCCGACGCTGCAATGATTTCGCAAAGGCTTTTTTTGCATTCGCGTTGTATAATCAGGTCGGTATCGCAAAATGACGACAGTATTGATTTTGCAAGCAGAACACCGACCGTACTTTTGCCCGCACCCGGCATGCCGATAAGAACAATATTTTTCATTTATGTTTACAGAATATCTTCCAGCGCGACCATGATTTCATGGACAATGATTTCAATAACATGCCTGAACATACGGATCAGCCAGGAGATGGGGTCTTCTTCATTGTATTCGGTCTTGGTGCCTGTGCCCATATAACAGCCGATATTGTTGCTTTCAATGGGGTTACCGAAGAAGTCAACGGTCAGGTCATTGCCGGGAACTTCAACACCTGCACCGATCAGCGGAGAAGAGGCAGACAGGGTGAAACTGTTGTAATCGGCAAAGTCATCTGCCGTGAAACCGGGTTTGGTGTTGACAGCCGTCGGCTCAAACAAGGGGGTAAGAACATTGTAATAGCAGTTATTTGTGAATGTGTTGCCGGCAAGCAGCAGCTCGTCAATGCGGTAAGATACGACTTCGGTGTCGGCAGGAACAATGATATTGTTCGCGATGTAGGAATCGTAAATATTGAAGAACTGGAATTCACCGCAGTTGATGATGGTGTTGTTATAAAAGCTGAAACCGTATTCACCAGCACCGCCTGCACAGGTGCTTCTGCCGCCGTTGTCATTGACCGACAGGCAATAGCGCACGGTGTTGTTGTGCTGACCGCTGTAATTGGGGCAGTTGCACATGAAACGGGTGTTATCGTGGGAGTAAATATACTGATAGGTGCAGTTGTTGGAATGGGAGTCGAAGTCAACAGCCATACCGTCGCCAACATTCTTCTGCCCTGCGATTTCGCAATACTGAATGGTGCTGTTTTCACTGCCCCAGAACCACATGGCGGCGGTAAAATACAGAATTTCGCCGTTTTCATCCACGCCGAGTCCCTGACAGCAGTTGATGGCTCTGCAGTGGGTAACAAGGGCACCGTCACACATACCAACAACAACCGCTTCCGCATCCATGTCGTGGAAATAGCAGTGTTCGACCAAAACACCCGTGTTGTAAACGGGGTCGATTTCTTCTTCGGTTTCACACCAGGGCTGCTGTGCATCGTTCCACGAACCCCAGATGATCACACCGTTGCCGCAGTTATATACTTCGCAGTTTGAAACCGTCAGGTCATTGACTGCATAACGAGAACGTGCAGGCAGTCCTTTGATCATAACAGCCGCTCTTGCCGCTGCCGCACCGCGGCTGAAATCGTCACGGGAAGTGACGGTGTAGTTCTGCATATCATAAAAATACAGATTATCAAGCGTAATGCCCACACTTGTTTTATTGAGCGTATCGATCCAGATGCCGCCGCCGTTGGGTGCGGTGATGGAAAGATCGGAAATGGTGACATAAGAACAGTCAATCACCTGAAAAACCTCTGTTTTCAACTCGGTTTTCAGAATGGCTTTTTCGCCTTCACCATAGGAAGAAATGACGATTGGGTTTTCCTTGGTGCCTTCCCATTCGGCCAGGACGACATTACAGTCATATACACCGCCGTTTTTGAACAAAAACTTCGTACCGGGGCCGAAGTCCGTGATTTTAAGACCGTTTACGGACTGCACCGCAGTATCTTCGGAACGGCCGTCATTGGCATCGTTGCCGCCGATTGCATCAATATAATATGTTACATTTGTGTCGGCAGCCGATGCAAAGGCAACCGCACAGCCGGCAAGCATCAGAACAGCCAACAGAACAGCAAGAATTCGTTTCATAAAAAACCTCCTGTAAAAAATGTAAATTCATTGTAGCAAAGTAAATTCACTTTTTCAATATGAAAAGGAATTTTCTGATTTTTTTATAAAAAGGACTTGATTTTCTTGTGCAAATAGCCTATAATATTAGCACTGCGCCGGTGTGATGGAATTGGCAGACGTGCTGGACTCAAAATCCAGTGGTAGCGATACCGTACCGGTTCGACCCCGGTCACCGGCACCAAAAAGAAACCCTGTTCCACGGAACAGAGTTTCTTTTTGTATCCATTGCGCAAGCAATGGCATATCATCACCCGCAAGGG
>JAZOWJ010000301.1:0-7389 GCA_045659125.1 Acutalibacteraceae bacterium | reverse complement strand
TTCGGGCTTTGCGTGCAGCACGGCACTCATGTGACCGGGCAGATCAAATTCGGGAATGACGGTCATGAATCGTTCGTGGCAGTAGGCAACAATTTCTTTCATCTGTGCTTTGGTGAAAAATCCGCCGTAAGGCTTGGGATCATGTACCTTGCCGAAGTCCGAGGACGGACGAACTGCGGAAATTTCCGTAAGCTCGGGAAATACCTCGCTTTCAAAGCGGAAGCCCTGGTCATCGCTTAAATGCCAGTGAAAAACATTGAACTTGAACATGGCGGCCGCATCAATGAGCTTTTTGATCTCTGCAACACTTTGCATGTGGCGCACACTGTCAAGCATAATGCCGCGGTATGCATACTGCGGCTCATCCTTGATGACAAGGCAGGGAACATGATCTCCGTAAACGGCCTTCAGCTGGTGCAAGGTCTGCTCTGCATAGAAAAATCCCTGCTCGTCAGCGGCTTTGATTGTGCATTGCGTGTCGGTCAGTCGCATTTCGTATGCTCCGTTTTTCGGCATGGTGCAATCTGTTTGTCTGGTCAGATTGTGCAGCTTTGCATAAACGGCAGCATCGGTCACAACGCAGAAATTCGGCTTGGGCACAATGTTGGCAATCACCATTTTCTTATCCCCTTTATTGCATTTGATTTTGTTGTATCATTCACAAAAAACACGATTATTTTTATTATAAACTAATTTATTATAACATTTTATTTTTATTTAGTAAATAGAGATTAAAGAAAATCTTCTGTATTTTTTTGTGTTGATTTTTAGTGCAAAACTGTGTTAAAATGAAAATAACAATAAAACAAAAGGAGCAGTCATATGAAAAAAGCATTATCAATCCTGCTGGCACTCGTGCTGCTTGCAGCATCCGTTTGCTTTGCATTTGCAGAAGAAGCAAGCTTCACCATCAACCTTTACGACCAATACGGTGACACCTGGAACGGTGCCGCTCTGAACGTCGAAAAAATCAAAGACGGTGCCGTAGCCGACACAACGCAGTTCAGCATCACAGAAAACGGTGTGTACGAAAAAACAATTGAACTCGATTTTGACAGCAGTTGTGCCTACATGTTCAGCTGGAGCATCGGTGAATATGACAGCGAATGCTCCTTCACAATTGAAATCAACGGCGAAATTGTTTGCACCGTTCACAACGCGGGCAAGCTCAATAATAATCTTTGCTTTTATTTGATCTGCGAGCACATGTGCACGGACAGCATCTGCAGCAAATGCGGATTGACTTGCGGTGAGGGCTTCAGACATTCCTTTGATGAGCAAACAGACATGTGTATCTACTGCGGCTTCTTTTGCGAACATAACTTCCTCAGCAGCGTCTGCACCACCTGCGGCTTTGTCACGGAGGACGTGATTGTCGGCGGCTTCATTCTCGGCAATTGCAACCAGGTGTGGACCATTGATGAAAATTACACCCTGACCATTGCCGGCACAGGCGAAATTGAAATGCTCCGCACAGACGCACCCTGGTATTCTTATATCAATGACATCAAAAATGTAGTAATCGAAGACGGCATCACTGCTGTAAGTGATCAGGTTTTCTGCAATTTATCGGTATGCGAAACGATCAGCATCCCTGCAAGTGTTGAAACCTTCGGCGCTGTTTATAACAACAATACAGGCGCATTCGTTGTTGACGAAGACAACAAATATCTGACAGCGGTCGACGGTGTTCTCTTCACCGCTGACATGAAAACACTGCTCATTTATCCTGCAAACAGCAAAAATACCTCCTACACCATTCCCGATTCCGTTGAAACTGTCGGTGAACGTGCATTTGACACCGCAAGTAACCTGCAAACGATTATACCGGGTGTAAATGTGAAAAATGTCCACAGTATGTGCTTCACGCTTACCAAAATAACACAATTCATTCCCGTCAGTGATATCGAATTCCTCGACAATTATGCATTCTATTATTCCGATCTTGTAACGGCTGTTGTGCCTGATTCTGCAACCGAGCTTGGATATTATGTTTTTGAAGGCTGTCAGCAGCTTGAAAACCTTGTCCTCGGCAAAGGACTGAAAACAATCGGTTATGACGTGCTCGACAACACTCCCGCTCTTTCGGTTGTACATTTTACCGGCACCGAAGAGGAATGGGATGCGATGACAAAGAAAGTCAAGACCTACCGTCCTGAAGATAAGCTTGTCAACATCGATGTGCATTACAACTGTCAGCTGATTGAAGGCACACCTGCAACCTGCACTGAAGAAGGTGTCGGTGATAAATGGTACTGTGCCGAATGTGACAAGGTGATTGCAGGCGGCAATACACTGCCTGTTGCCGGGCATAATTACAACGAAGACGGCATCTGCACAGATTGCGGTGATGAAAAGGTCACCGTGCTTGCGGGTGATGTCAGCGGTGACGGCAAGATTACCGCAGAGGATGCAAGACTGTCGCTTCGTGCTTCCGTCGGCCTTGAAACACTCTCCGATGAGCAGGCACAAGCCGCTGAAGTAACCGGCGACGGCATCATCAAGGCAGAGGACGCAAGATTGATTCTGCGTGCAAGTGTCGGACTGGAAACCTTGAATTAAACACAATACCATGAAAAAACAGCCATCCTCCGATGGCTGTTTTTTTGTTATGACAACTTATTCCAATGCCTTTCGGATGGCATTGAGCACCCGTTTTTTGTCGGCACTCCACATGGGGGCTATGAGCTGCTTTTTGTCGCCGTCCCCTGTGATTCGGTGCACACTGACCTCTTTTGGGATCATCGGCAAAAGCTGTGTCAGCAGACGGATGTATTCCTCCATGGAGAGCTCTTCAAATCTGCCTGCAAGGTAATCCTCTGCAAGGTCTGTGTTTTTCAGAACATGCAGCAGCTGCAGCTTGACTGCATCTGTGCCTGCATGAAGGGCAAATTGCAGGCTGTTTTTCATGTCCTCCTCTGTTTCTTCGGGAAGTCCTAAAATCAGGTGGGTAACGCAGTAAATGCCGCGTTTTTTCAAATTTTCAACCGCCTGCAGGTACACTTCATTCTCATATCCTCTGCGGATGTAGGAAACCGATTCCTTTTTGCTTGTCTGCAGTCCCAATTCCACCCATACGGGCTTGATTTTGTTGAGCTCTTCGAGCAAATCCAGCACATCCTCCCCGAGACAGTCGGGACGGGTTGCAATGTCAAGCACCTCAACATCGGGAAATTGCAGTGCCTGCAAAAAACGCTCCCGCAGAATTTCCACCGGAGCGTATGTGTTTGTGAATGCCTGAAAATAGGCAATATATCCCTGCGGCTTTTTGGACGCAATGCGGGAAATTGCCCTTTCGAGCTGTGCAGTGATGTCTGTGCCCTTTTCGGCAAAGGCACCCGAGCCGTCTGCAGCACAGAAAATACAGCCCCTTGTGCCGCATTTGCCGTCACGGTTCGGACAGGTGAAGCCACCGTCCACGGACAGCTTATAAAGCTTTTTGCCGAAATGCTGCAGGCAATAATCATTTAATGAGGTGTAGGTAATCATGTTATTTCAGTAAGCCTGCCAAAAGCCCCAGAATCAAAAGATGTGCAGGGTAGTAGGCATAGAAAAAGTATTTGTTGATGTGCAAGGGACCGCGTTTTCCGTTGTAACGGCAAATCAGGAACACCGTAGGCAGACTGCCGAAGAACTGCAGGCAGAAATTGTCGATGTAAGGCAGCGCAAAATTGTATTGCACAATCCGCCACGGTCTTGCAATCAACAGAAGTCCGAAAACAAGAACAGGAACGCGGATCGCATTTTTCTGATCCTTTACAACGGCGCACAGCCAGATGAACAGCACACCGTACCACGAATAGTCGGAGGAAATAAAATATGCGCTTGCACAAAGCAGAGCCGTAACAGGTGCGGACCACAGGGTGTTTTTTTCGTTTTCCTGCAGCAGGCGCACCACATAGCAGGCAGTAAGCCCGAGAAACAGAGTGAAATAAACATTCTGCGCATTTGCGTTGAACAATTGTCCGTTGTTTGCAAGGTTGAACGGAATTTCGGAAGCAACGGCAAAAACCGCCAGCAGAGTGAAATATCTTTTGATATTGCTTGTGAATATGCAGCCCTTTGCAATCATGAAGGCATACAGCGGAAAAGCAAGTCTGCCGACAAAGCGAAGCAGGCTGTACAGCAAGGCGAAGTCGGGAGATGCTGTCAGCATCGGGACAGAAAATACATGGCCGATGTGATCAAGGGTCATGCACACAAGTGCAATGATTTTTAATTTTGAGGTTGTAAAGGTGGTTTTTTCAGTCTGCATTATGCATTTTCCTGTTGTGCCTTTTCAAGTCTTGCCTGTTTTGCCTCGGTCACCTTTGCGGTGATGTCCTCCATGAATGCACCGTGCAGCTTGAACTTTGCAGAGAATACAATCAGCGAAGCAATCATGAACATAAAGGGAAGAATCAGCATCATTACGCTGAAGGCGGATTTGACCGCAGGGCTGTTTGCACCGTGCAGGTCACCGTTGTAGCCTGTAATGCTCATTCCGAGATACATGATAAGGGTCTGGATCGTGTAGGCCATTTTCTGCAAAAAGCCCTTCATGGAGAATGTGACGGATTCTGCACGGAAGCCCATCTTGACCTCACCGTAGTCCACGATGTCTGCAAGGAAAACGGTCTGCGAAACGAACATGGCAGCCGTGCCGACCTGTGCAATGAGATTGAAAATGTACATAACAATCAGATTTTCCGCAAACAGCTTGAATGCGGCAAACATGCCGATGAAGCCTGCAGCAGCCAAAGACAGTGAGAACTGATAGGTACGTCTGCGTGTTGTGAATTTCAGACCGATGGGAATAACGGCAAGACCGAGAATCGAGCCGACCGCACCGAGGGTATTGAACATGCTCTGCTTGCCTGCATCGCCGACAACAACGTCAAAGAAGTAAACACCCACACCCGAAATCATGTAGTGTGCAGCGTTGGAAAGCATTGCAAACAGCATGAAAATCAGCAGCTGGTCATTGCCCTTGGCAATCTGAATGACCTTGCCGAAGGTAAATTTTTCTTCCTGCTTGATCACAACATTTTCCTTGGTTTTGAGCATTGCCATGCAGGCAAAGAACACAAGACCGACCGAGCAGATTACGGAAATCAGCGAAAAGCTTCTTTCATCCCAAACGGGAGTGCCGTCCGAGGAAAGAGTGGTGCTGAATACCTTCATCAGCATCGGAGCACCGATGGAAACAAGCCCCTGCCCCAGGCCCGAGAAGGTACGGGCGATGGTTGCAATCATGGAGCGCTCCTTGGGGTCGCTTGTAAAGGAGGGCACCATCGACCAGTAGGGAATGTCTGCGAGGGTGTTGGACATACCCCAGCCGATATACAGCACGGAGATATACACATAAATCCATGCGGAATTGGTCGGAATACCCGGATTGTTGAACAAAAATGCAAGCACGATGCTGTTGAGAATCGAGCCGCGAAGTACCCACGGACGGTATTTACCCATTTTTGTGTTGGTGTTGTCAACAATGGTGCCCATCATCGGGTCATTGATGCCGTCCCATATTCTTGCAATGGGGGTCAGAATGGTCAGGAAATTGCTTTTGAGCTTGAGCACGTCTGTCAGATATTTGTTCAAAAAGCTGTAGAACATGCCGTAGCTTAAATCAAGTCCGATCGCACCCGAGCCGTACCACAGCTTCGAGCTGAAGGAAAGTTTTTCATTCGCTTTCATAAAATCCTCCCGTAAAGGAAACAATATTCTATTCTACATTGAGCCATTATACCATATTTTTTATTTTATTTCAAGACTTGTGTTTGGCTGATTTAATGCTATAATGATGTGTATAATGGAGCAGATCACCCGAAAATAAGGGCTGATATCTGCCATTTTTAACAGAGGTGTCGGATGGACAAGCAGGAACTGAATTATTTTCACAGCGTGCAGGCATTTATTGATGCACAGATACAGTATCTGTCACAGCTGAAAAGCGAGCAGCTGGCAGAGGCCCGTGCCGAGGGTGCCCAATTTTCTTTGGACAATCCTTACGGTGCGGTCTATGGACATGCCTTTGACCTGCAGGAATCCATCGGCAAAAAAATGGAAACCGTCAATCAGTGCATTTCAACCCGCTATATTCTTGAAAAAATGCGTTCAGCCCCCTATTTCGGCAGAGTTGATTTTCAGGAAAATGGCTACGAAGCAGAGCCGATTTATGTCGGACTTCGCACACTGATGGATTCCGACACATTGTTTGTGCATGTTTATGACTGGCGCACACCTGCCTGCTCGTTGTTTTACACAGGTGAAACGGGCAAGGCTTCTTACACTGCCCCGATGGGACTCATCGAGGGTGAAATTCAGCGAATCCGTCAGTATCAGTTTAAGGACGGTGAGCTTGTTGCCTGTTGGGATGCCGACCTGCGCATTGACGATACCGTTCTGCGCAATGTGCTTTCAGGTGCGTCAAGCGACCGCCTGAAGGTTATTGTTTGCTCCATTCAGCGTGAGCAGAACCGTTGCATCCGTTTTGATACCAAAAAAAGCCTTGCCGTGTTCGGTCCTGCAGGCTGCGGTAAAACAAGCATCGGCATGCACCGCCTTGCATGGCTGCTGTATGAGCTTCGCACGAGCCTGATTTCCAAGGATATTCTTCTGTTTACAAATAATGTTGCCTTCCTGCACTATGTGTCGGGTGTTTTGCCCGATCTTGGTGAGGAGGAGGTGCGCTCCTGCCTGTTCTCTTCTGTGCTTGCACAGTATCTGCCCGAATATACCGTAAGTGATTATTATGACCTTGCGGAAGCGGTGCTTGAGGGGAACGAGGACCGCACAAGAACGGTCAATGCCGTGTATGACCCCGATTTTATTGCGTATGTGGACCGTTGCCTTGACCTCATGCATTGCCGCTTTTTTGATATCCGTGTTTTTGGCGATGTGGCACTGTCCGCAGAGGCCATGAAAAAGAAATATGAGGCATTTTCCGTCAATCTTTCCGTGCATGCAAGACTGCAGTTGCTGCTGGAATGGGCAAAAGATGAGATTGAGGATTATTTCCTCATCAACCGACTTGACCTGACAAGTAAGCTGCTTGAAAAGCATGAAAGCCATGAGCCTCTGCAGAAGCTTATGGAAAATTTGAAAAGCAGTGCACTTGGAAATCTCGAAATGATGATCAACGGTGCCGTTGCACAGGACACCGTTCCGCTTTATTACCGCTTTTTCCGTGCATGGTGCAAGGATAAGAAGCTGGTCGATGACCTCGGTCAGCGCATGGGAAACCGACTTTTGTATTTTGAGGATGCCGTGATGGCATTGTATATTGCCGCAAAGCTCGGCAACTGTGAGCAGGACGAGCCGCCTGCGCATATTCTTCTGGATGAAGCACAGGATTATTCCGTTTTGCAGCACAGAATTCTGCGCTTGCTGTATCCCAAGGCTGTG
>JAZOWJ010000300.1:0-1975 GCA_045659125.1 Acutalibacteraceae bacterium | reverse complement strand
AGGGCTCGCCGGGCTTGGAGGACTTCCACAGTGCAAAGTCAACAGCTTCCTTCTTGACCTCGCCGATGTTGATTCTTGCACCTGCAAGCAGGTCTTCCATCGGCTGATGGCTGAGCTTGCCGTATTCGTCAAACTTCAGGGTGCTGAAATAAACGTCGCCCTGTGCTTCATAAGCATAACCCTTTTCGATGAGGGTCTCGATGATGGAAATGATTTCGTTGATGTTTTCGGTAGCCTTGGGATGCACGGTTGCGGGACGGACATTCAGACCGCCTGCATCAACCTTGTATTCTGCGATATACTTTTCGGAAACGGTCAGATAATCGGTGCCTTCATCGTTTGCACGATTGATGATTTTATCATCAATATCGGTGAAGTTCTGAACAAAATTGACCTTGTAGCCTCTGTATTCAAGATAACGGCGCAGTACGTCGAACACGCAGATGGGTCTTGCATTACCGATGTGGATATAGTTATAAACGGTCGGGCCGCAGGCATAGATACCGACCTCGCCGTCCTTCAGCGGAATGAGCTCTTCCTTTTGTCTGGTGAGTGTATTATATACTTTCATTTTTATTTATCTCCTTTGAGTTGATTTTCTAATTCTTCAATACGGCGGTTGAGTCTGTCAAGCTCCTGCTGCACAGGGTCGGGAATGTGAACCTGGTCGAGATCTTCAACAACCTTTTTGCCGTCACGTCTGACAACCTTTGCAGGTGTGCCGACTGCCGTACAGTTTGCAGGAATTTCATTGAGCACCACACTGCCTGCGGCAATATTGGTGTTGTCACCGATTTTAAACGGTCCCAAAACCTTGGCACCTGCACCGATGAGAACATTGTTGCCAACCGTGGGATGGCGCTTGCCGACATCCTTACCCGTACCGCCGAGAGTGACACCCTGATAAATGGTGACATTGTCGCCGATTTCAGCGGTTTCACCGATAACAACACCTGTGCCGTGGTCGATAAAGAAGCGCTTGCCGATTTTTGCACCCGGATGGATTTCTATGTTCGTTCTGCGTGCAGAAGCCTGCGAGATACATCGTGCAATGAAGTGCATATTATGAGTGTAGAACCAATGCGCCTTGCGATGTGAACGGATGGCGCGAATGCCGGGATACAGAAACAGGATTTCAAGCGTGCTTGTTGCTGCAGGGTCGCGTTCACGTACACTGGCAATATCTTCACGAATCCGATCGAACATAAAACTCCTCCTTTGCTCATAGATTATATTATTATACAGTAAAAAAACGAAAATTTCAATACGGAGCGTGGTAACTTTGAAAAAATTTTCACTCTTGCAGAAAACGCACCTTGCAGGCTTTGCCTTCACTTCCCTTGTCGGTTCCCTGCTGCATTTTGTGTATGACTGGTCAGGACAAAACAAAATCGTTGCGGCCTTTTCGGCAACCAACGAAAGCACCTGGGAGCACCTGAAGCTGCTATGGGTTCCCCTGGTGCTGTTTTCTGTTTTTGAATTCTTTTTGTACGGCAGAAAACAGAAGAATTTTTTGTGCGTGAAGTATCTGTCATCAGTAGTCGGAATGAGCGTTATCACCGTTGCATTTTACACCATTTCAGGTGTGATCGGCAAAAGCATTGACCTTATCAACATTTCCCTGTTTTTCATTGGTGCGGCACTTGCATGGAAATTCTCTTACAAGTATATGCAAACAGATCGGTTTTCATCCCCTGTTTGCACACCCGTCTGCCGTGTGTTGGCAGCATTGACGGCCGTATTGTTTGTGGTGTGGACATACAACCCGCCACAGTTTGGTATTTTCATTTCACCGGTTTGATAAATTATGGTTTGTCGGTCTGTTTGCAACAGCCCGAAATGCAAAATGCAGGAATGCAAAATGCAAAATTATCGGAATGGCGTTGCCATTATAGTAGATATAATTTTTCATTTTGTGCGAATAACGACAATTTTGCAATAATTCTTATGCAAATAAATTAAAAATGTGGCTTTG
>JAZOWJ010000299.1:0-12350 GCA_045659125.1 Acutalibacteraceae bacterium | reverse complement strand
CCTCGTTGGATTAAGTATTATACCACAAAAAAAAGGGGAGTGCAAGTGGCGGTTTGGCGGTATTTGCCGACAAAAGCGCATTTATTTTTGTTGAATTTGGGTAAATAAAATAAATATATAAAAAATATGCAATTACCCCTTGCATAAATCTGAATTTTGTACTATAATAACAGCACTTCAATAAATTCTGTTTCTGTCATGCGGCGTGCGGGTCCTGTGCGGCGGAGCGCCGTGAACCATGTCAGGCGGGGAACCGAGCAGCATTAAGCGGTCTGCCCGAGCGCCACAGTCCGCCTGTACGCCGTGTGACAGAGGCAGAATTTTTTTTATCATTTCCCACGAGGAGAGAACACCTTGTACAGGGTACTTTACAGAAAATGGCGACCGCAGACATTTACCGATGTGGTCGGTCAGCCGCAGGTCACAAAGGCTCTTGCCTGTCAGATCAAAGAAAACCGCCTGTCCCATGCCTACCTGTTTACAGGTTCGCGCGGAACGGGCAAAACCAGTTGTGCAAAGATTTTTGCAAAAGCCGTCAACTGTTTGCATCCCGTGAACGGTGACCCCTGCAACGAATGCGAAATCTGCAGAGGCATTGATGACGGCACTGTGCTTGATATCGTTGAAATCGACGCAGCCAGCAACCGCGGTGTGGATGATATCCGTCAGCTGCGTGAGGAGGTCAAGTTCACCCCCTCGCAGGCAAAATACCGTGTTTACATCGTCGATGAGGTGCACATGCTCACCATCGAGGCCTTCAACGCACTGCTCAAAACACTGGAAGAGCCGCCCGGGCATGTCAAGTTCATTCTTGCCACCACCGAGGTGCAGAAGCTGCCGAGCACCATTCTTTCGCGTTGTCAGCGCTATGATTTTCGCCGTATTGAGCCCGAAATCATTGCAAAGCGCTTGCAGAGTATTTCCGAAGAAGAGGGCGCAAGCCTTGACAGCGATGCTGCCGTTCTCATTGCCCGTCTTGCAGACGGCGGTATGCGTGATGCACTTTCTCTGCTTGACCGCTGCCTGAGCACGGACGAGCCGCCCATCACCGTGCAGACCGTAACGGCTGCAGCCGGCATTATGGGCAGGGATTATCTGTTCAATCTTTGCCGCACCATCGCAAAACGCGACACGGCTGCAGCGCTGACCATTCTCGATGATCTGCACAAGGCCTCGTGTGATACCGAGCGCCTTTGCACCGAGCTTATCAATCAATTCAGAAATTTACTGATTGTTCATACCGTTGAGCATCCCGAAAAGCTCATCGTTGCCACCAACGAGGAAATTGAAGAAAACCGCCGTCTGGCTGCCATGTTCACAACCGAAGCCATTTTGCGTGCCTTGAGTGTGCTTTCCGATGCGGCGGATGCCATCAAAAAAACACAGAATCGCCGTGTGGAAGCAGAGATGGCGCTGATTCGTCTTTGCCGTCCCGAAACCGACACCTCGGTTGCAGCTCTTGCGCAGCGTGTGGCTGACCTTGAGCAGCAATTGAAAAATATACAGACAAACGGCATTTCCGTGGCTGCGAGTGCTGCACCATCTGTTGCGCAGACCCCTGCACAGCCTGCAAAGCCTGTCGCACAGGAGCTTCCCTTTACCCCCGACAATGTCCCTGCAGCGCCGACTGTGCCTGCTGCAGAGGAAATTCCTCCGATTCCGGACGAGGCACTGCCGTTTGATGATGAGGATGCACCGCCGTTTGATTCCGACCTTTTGTGGGATGAAACACCGCCTGCACCCCTGCAGGAGGATGAAGTCCCTGCAGCAGCCCCCGAGGAAGCTGCATTTGACGGCGGACTGCCCTTTGATGATGATGAATTCACACCGCCCGAGGAGCCGACCTCTTTCTTCGGCGGTCCTGCACAGGTTGCAGCAAGTGAGCCGCCACCGTTCGCAGGTCTTCCGTTTGACGATGATGATTTTGCACCCCCTGCACCTGCTGCAGCGGTCAGTGCACAGGCAGACGATGCCTCCAACGGCGGACTCGATAACCGCACATGGACAAGATGCTGCATTGAAGCCGAAGCGCTTTGCAGACCGCTGATCGGTCATCTTGCCGATTCCACAGCGGAAATTCGCGGCTCTATGCTCATTATTCATACCAAAAACAAATTGCTGGCTGTTCTGCTGCGCAACGAGGGCTTCAGCAATGCCCTTTCAACCGCAACCGAAAAGGTGCTCGGCAGAAAGCTGACCCCAAAAGCAGAAACATAACAAACAAGGAATACAAGGAGAAAAAACTATGAAAGCAAGAATCCCCAACCAGCCCAACAGAAACGAAATGATGATGCGTATTCAGAAAATGCAGGAGGATATGCAGAGAGTGCAGGAGGAAGTCGAAAACAGCGAATTCACTGCATCTGCAGGCGGCGGTGCTGTTGAAGTCACCGTAACAGGCAAGCACGAAATCACCTCCATCAAGATGAAGCCCGAGGTTGTTGACCCCGAAGATATCGATATGCTTGAGGATCTTCTCATGGCATCCCTCAACGAGGCCATCCGCAAGGCAAACGACACCATGGAGCAGACCATGAACGGTGTCACGGGCGGATTGAACATCCCCGGCATGGGCGGTTTGCTGTAAGCAATGGAATTCACGGCCGCTCCGCTCGAAAAGCTTATCGAGCAGTTTGAAAAAATGCCCGGCATCGGCAGAAAAACCGCGCAGCGCATGGCCTTTTATGTGCTCGGACTTCCGCAGGAGGACGGCCTTGCCATGGCGCAGGCAATCACCGATGCTTGTGTGAAAATAAAAAAATGTACCCTGTGCTGCAATCTGACGGAGGCAGCCTACTGCCCCATCTGCAGCCATCCCAGGCGTGACCGCAGTCTTATCTGTGTGGTCGAAAATGCGGAAGACCTCATGGCGATTGAAAAAACCGATGAGTTCAAGGGCACCTATCATGTGCTGCACGGTGTGATCTCTCCGCTTGAGGGGGTCGGCCCCGAGGACCTGACCGTCAAGGAGCTTCTTGCCCGCATTGAGCCCGACCATGTGCGCGAGGTTATCATGGCAACCAACTCCGACATTGAGGGGGAAGCAACTGCCATGTATCTCTCAAGATTGCTCAAGCCCATGGGAGTCAAGGTTTCCCGACTTGCCTGCGGACTTCCCGTCGGCAGTGACCTGCAGTATGCAGACTCTGTTACCCTTACACGTGCCATTGAAGGCAGAAAAGATTTATAAGAAAGGGTTGGAAATAAAAATGAAATATGCAATTACTTATGACATCGGCACAACAGGTGTCAAAACCTGCGTTTTTGAGATGTCCGATACCATCCGACTGCTCGGCAGTGCATCCAAGGGCTATAAGCTCTATGTGTTCCCCGACGGCGGTGCAGAGCAGGACCCTGACGAATGGTGGGCTGCTCTTTGCGAAACCACCCCGATTGCACTTGAAAAAGCAGGCATTTCCGCTGATAAAATCGACGGCATCTCCTTCTGCTCGCAGATGCAGGGTCTTGTGCTTGTTGATAAAGACGGCAATGCCATCCGCAGAGCCTTCAGCTATATGGATCAGAGAGCCCGTGAGGAGCTCAAAAAGGGTATGGCACACGGCTTCCAGATTGCAGGTGCCAATGTGCCGAAGCTTCTGAAATCCCTTGCCATCACAGGTGCGGTTGCCGCATCCGTCAAGGATCCCGTCTGGAAATACAAATGGGTGGAAGCACACGAGCCCGAAAACTTCAAGAAAATTCATAAATGGCTGGATGTCAAGGAATATCTCATCTGCCGCATGACCGGCAGATGCATCATGACACCCGACTCGGCCTTTGGTGCTGAATTGTTCGATATCCGCGCAGGTCATCAGTGCTGGAGTGCAAGCCTTTGCAAGATGCTCGGTGTCAATATCGATCATCTTCCCGAGGTTATTCCCTCGATTGCACAGGTCGGGGGGCTTCGTGAGCAGCAGGCCAAGGAGCTTGGCCTGAAGGCAGGCACAGTCGTATTCGGTGGCGGCGGTGATGCATCGCTCATCGGTGTGGGTGCAGGCTGTGTCAACCCCGGTGACACCCATGTTTACAACGGCACCTCCGGCTGGGTTTCCACCGTTGTCGAAAAGAGCGTTGTGGATGCCAACACCATGATCGCGGCCGTTACGGGGGCAGACGAAGGTAAATTCAACTATTTCGCTGAGCTCGAAACCGCAGGCAAGTGCCTGGAATGGGTCAAGGATCACCTTGCACTCGATGAAATCGGTATTTATCTTGAAACCAAGAATGTTACCGACTCCTACGAAGGAAAATACACCTCTCTTTATGACTATATGACCGAGGTTTGCAGCCGTGTTCCCGCAGGCTGCGGCGGTGTTATCTTCACCCCGTGGCTGCACGGCAACCGTTGCCCGTTTGAGGATCCCAATGCAAGAGGCATGTTCTTCAATCTTTCCCTTGACACAGGCAAGAGCGAAATGATCCGTTCCGTGCTCGAGGGTGTCTGCTTCCACATGCGTTGGTTCCTTGAAGCAGAGGACAAGAAGGTCAAAACAAGTCAGACCATCCGCTTTGTCGGCGGCGGTGCACTTTCGTCCCTGACCTGTCAGATCCTTGCTGACATCACAGGCAGAACCGTTGAAACCGTGGACAGCCCGCAGAATGTCGGTGCTGTCGGTGCAGCCGTTACGGTTGCTGTCGGTCTTGGGCTCATTCCCGGCTTTGCAGATGCAAAGAAGATGATTCCTGCCGTCAACACCTACAAGCCCAACCCTGCAAACAAAGAGGTTTACGACAAGAATTATGCCGTTTACAAGAATCTCTATAAAGCAAACAAAGCAAACTTTGCCGCATTGAACGGCTGATGAAAGGACAGATTCCCCATGCTTGAACAGAAAACGATGATGGATGCCGTATACGCAGGTATTCTGCCTGCTTGTGCAGCCTGTGGCTTTACACCGGTATTCAAAGAAGATATGGACAGAAAGCAGCCTGCTGTTTACAGCCGTGATGCAGCAAGTGTCATTGATTTTACATCCGAAAAGGGTAAGCTGCGTGTGGTTTTCAGCAACAACCGCATTCACCTTCTGTCTTGTGCACCCGATGTGGTTGCGGATGATGACTCGATGTATAACCTCGACGGCACCTATCTGATGATTCTCGACGAATACGACAACAAGGATGTCCGTTCCGTTGTCAACGAAATGAGTGAGCAGATCAGCGAAACCTACGCAAAGAAAACCAAAATCATTTCCAAGAAGAACGCACCTGCCACCGTTTCCAAAGCGGCTGTGCGCAGCGGCAGTTCGTTTGACCCCTACACACTTGCATCCAAAATTGCTGTTGCTTATCCCGAGCTCAAAACAGCCCTGCATGAAAATGTGGAAGCCTACGGCGATTTCCTTTGCGAGGATTTCTTCCTGAATCATGCCAATTCCGTTATCAAGCAGACCATCACCGAAAACAACCCCATAAAAATGAAAAAGCTCTTCGGTATTCTCGGTGAAATGTATGAGGACGGCACCAATGCCTGCCAGAGCCTGATTGCCGTTACCATTCTCGGCGAAATCTGCCGTGAAAACAACAGCCTGCTCACGCAGATCATTCCTTATCTGACCGACACCATGCTCGAGCCTGTCACCACCGTGCTCAAGCACATCGGTGTTTCAAAGAGTGCCCGCACAAGACTCGACAATCCGCCCACCTACAAGCCCAAAAAGAAAAAACAGGGTCTTATGGAAAAGCTCATGGGCAATGCCATGAACCAGAGCAACCTCCAGCAGTAATAAAAAATGAAAACAGGAAGCAGCCGTGCAGTGAATGCGGACCGCTTCCTTTTTTTTCGTTTTATATGTTGCTTTTTATTTAAAAAGAAGATATAATTTATTATTATACCTTTTTATGTAAAGGAGTCTGCTGATGGGTGCTCAAAAAACAATTTCTGCTTTACGGCAAGGTGAAACGCAGAAAATCCCTGCAGTTGCTTGCTATCTTTTGCCTTTGCTGTTTTTTGGCGGGATTCTGATATATCGTCTTGCCTGCGGGGATTTTTCCTCTGTGTCGGGCTATTATCTGATTCATTATGTTTATACATACGATCATGGTTTTGTTTCGCGCGGTCTGGTCGGCGAAATTATCAGTTGGTTCTGTCCGCTTGTAACAGATGCACTGACACAACGGATTATGATCGTCAGTGCGGTTTTGCTGATGCTTGCGGTGTCCTTATGGATCGGCAAAACCCTGTGCAACGCAAGGCAGGACAAGCTGCAGTTTCAGAGTGTGCTTTTTCTCATTATCGTTTTCTTTATGCTTTCAGGGGCAATCGATTTTTATTACTTGGATTTCAAGCTCGACAAATACCTCTGGGCACTCACCTTTCTGTCTGTTTTTCTGATGCAATACAAGGTCGGCATCTGGTTTGTGCCTGCACTTTGCATCATTGCAACACTTATCAACCCCGTGTTTTTGTTCTGCAGCATGGTTTTGGTTGCCATTCTGCTGCTGCAGAAGCTTTATGAAAATTCTTATGCAGCAAAAAACGGCATCCTTTGCGGTGTCGCCTACAGCTCCATGATCGGAATCGGTCTTTATTCGGCAATTTCCGAGAAAAAGCTCGGCTTCACAACCCCGCGCGAGCTGGTTGATTTCTATTTTGCGCGGTATGAGAACAAGCTGCATGAGTCAGATTATGTTTTATTTGAAGAGGAATGGCTGTTTGACTATTTTGAACCGATTGACGAAATGCTCCGCCTTGCCTTTGAAATCTATTTTAAGGAATGGGGCAACGGAAAAAGAGTGCTTGCATGTTCTCTTTTTATGGCTGTGCCCGTGTGCATTCTGTTTGCACTGTTCTGGAAAAAGGTTATAAAGAATGAAGAAAACAAAATGCAGAAATTTATTTATTTTCTGTGTGCGATTTCCCCTGTGGTTATGCTGCCGGGCATCATCCTGTCGTGGGAGCTGTTTAAATATTTTGCCAACAATCTGCTGGTGCAAAGCGGCTTGCTTATTTGCTTCGTTGCAAAAGGTACCCCTGCTGTTGTGAAAACAGTCGGCGAAATTACGGAATTTTGCAAAAGGCATCTGATTCTTGCGAGCGGAATTTTGCTGTATGTTCTGATTTTAATGGCAGTGTTTGCCAACAGATGATAAGGAGGGCGTAGCATGGAAAAAAATAATAAGCCGAAGGCTGCTGTGCCGATTGCCGTATTCCTTGTGAACTTTTTGAAAATGCTTATGCTGGCAAACGCCACACAGCTGGGTGTCGATTTTTATAAACTCAAAATAAATTTCACAGCCGTTTCGGTGGTATTCTGGATTTCGGCTGTTGGTTGCAGCGCACTGCTTGCGGTGCTTTATGCAACCATCAACAAAAAAAATATCCGATCTGCCAACCTGCTTTTTGCATTGCTTGTGCTGGATCCGACCACCGTTCTGAGTGTTCGCATGACCTCGTGCATGCTGCTTTATATTCCTGTTTATCTTCTGCTGCTCAATGCACTTCGTGAAAAACCGCTTGTGAATTGCGGATTGCTGTCGGTGCTGTTCTCCTTTGTCTGTGTGCTTGCATTTCCGCATGCAGCCTGCAGTGTTGTGCCGTTTGTTGTCGGTGTGTATCTGCTTTCCCGACAAAATGAAAAAATCACAAATGCAAAAACACTTATCACGGTGGCTGCCGTGCTTGCTGTTACGGTGGCGGCTGTTGTGTTGAACCGTTGCTTGCAGCTGACGGATATTACTATGTATCTGAACACTTTGTCTGTTTCGCAATACAACGCAAGACTGCTTTTGCAAATGGCAGCTGCGCATGGTGTCTTCACACTTTGCTTTTGTTACATCAGCCTGCATGTGCGTGAATCGAAAAAGGATAAAAAAGGCAAAAAGAAAATCAATGCAAGCAAAACCCCTGCTTTTGTGTCGGTCATTCCTGTTGTTGTGCTGGTGATTTCTCTGCTTTGCGGCTTCAAGGGAAAAACCGAAGAATTGTTTATGGTGAATGCGGCCACACCGCTGCTGCTTCTGCTTTCACTGTGCAAGGAAGATGAGAGGGCCGTGCGCAGCATGCAAAAAATTGATGATTTTGTGAAGGCGCATTTTTTTGTTTTTGCAGTGGCTGCAGTCTGCATTTGTTACATATTCTTCCGCATGACATTTCACCACATCATTCTTGACAAAACCATTGCTTATCTGATTACAGAAAATTGAAATTATATTTCTTATCAGAGGAATTAAAATGAATCTGAAGAAACCTGCTGTTTTTCTGACGGTCGGCACCGTCGCGCAGAAGAGTCTGTGCGAAAGGCTGCTTGCTGACCTGAACGAAAAACACAATCTGAATATTGCCGTTGTTGCCGATGAGGAAAACGGCGGTCGGCTCGGCTCGGGCGGTGCATTGCTGCAGCTGCTTGTCGGGCAGGGCTGTGATGCGCAAAAAATGCTTGTCATCAACTGTGGCGGCTTCAGCAAGCGTGCGGTGAATTATTCCCTGCGCGGTAAGGCCTTTGCCAATGTGCTGTCGGACGGTGAGGCACAGTCCCTGCTCAGTCTGCTGCTTGAAAATGCCCTGCGGTTGACGGACCGTTTTTCGACAGGGCTTCTTGTTTGCTGCAGTGATATTCTTGTGGATACCAAAAATCTGCAGCTTGCATTCGACAACAACATCGGCTTTTGTGTGCGTGCAGACCTGCAGACCGCATCCCGTCACGGGGTTATGTTCAGCGATGCAAACGGTCTGCTTGCAGAATACCCCCATAAATGCAGCGAGGCGGTGCTTTGTGCAACGGCTGCAAAATACAACACCGACGCAGTGCTTGCAGATACGGGGCTGATTTATTTTACAAACGAGGTCTGTACGGCGCTTCGTGAGGCAGTGCAGACTTATAATATAACGCAAACACTTGTGCACCAAAAGCAGGAGCTGAATCTGTATGCGGATATCGTTGCCCTGTTTGCGCAAAAGGAAAAAGAAAATCCTGCAGCAGGAGAGCTGCAGGCGGCTTTGCAAGAAGCGCTGCAGCCCTTTACCATGCAGGTCTGCGAGGTGCAGGGACAGGCATTCATGCATTTCGGCTCACTCAGGGAATCGCTTGAGAATATTCTGCTTTTGTCTGACAAAAAAAATACATCCCTGTTGCTGTTCAGCAGCACGGATGCCTCCTGCACAATCGGCAAAAACACAGTATTGGACAATGTTATTCTGACCGACGGCTGCATCATCGGCGACAATTGTCTTATTTCGGATATCACACTCGAAAATATTTCCGTTGCATCCGATACAGCCCTTTGCGGCTTTCGTCTGACCGACGGCAGCTTTGTTGCTGCCTTGTGTCCGCTATCCGAAAATCCGAAAACGCAAATAAACGGCACATCGCTGTGGGATATGCCGCGGTTTTACAAGGGCAAAAGCTTTAGCGCATCGCTGCAAAAGCTGTACAGCAATGCCGATGAAGAAAAATACAGCCTCGCTTACATCACGCAGCATGCGGATTGCGACTATTTTTTGTCGCGTCAGCGCTACATGAAGGACAGACAAAAATATTCCGTCAATGCGCAGTATCTGCAAAAAAGAGAGCAGCTTGTGCAGGCTTATTTTGCAAACAAAAAACCGCTTGCGGTGCTTCATTGCAGGCAGCCGTATGCAAGGGTTGCTTTACCTGTTCGTGTGAATTTTTCCGGCACATGGACGGATGCCATGCCGTATTGCATCGATCACGGCGGTCAGGTCATCAACATGGCCGTTACGGTGAACGGACAAAAGCCCGTATGTGTGGAGGCTTGTCGGCTTGATGAGAAAAAAATCGAATTTTACAGCGACAACAGCTATATGCAATACATGTTTGCAGATGGGGTCAATGATGAGGATCTGTCTGATTTCAATCTGCACATTGCCGTGCTGCAGGTCATGGGCATTACCGCCAAAACCGATATGCAATGCGGCTTCAGTCTGAAAACCATGGTCAGCGGAATTGACAAGGGCTCGGGGCTCGGCACCAGCAGCATTCTGCTCTGCGGATGCATACAGGCACTTTCGCAGCTGTTCGGAATTGCTTACACGGACAGCGAAATTCTGCAGATGGTGTTCATTGCGGAGCAGCTGATGAACACGGGAGGCGGCTGGCAGGATCAGGTCGGCGGACTTTTTCCGTCCGTCAAAATCAGCACCACCGCAGCAGGCATGCGGCAGCAGGTGTGTGTGCAAGACCTTGCTCTGCCCGATTCCTTCAGGCAGATGTTTGCAGAACGCCTTGTGCTGATTCCCACAGGACAACGCCATTTCGGCCGCTTCATTGTCAATGATGTGGTCAACCGCTATCTTGCAGGGGAGGCCGATTCCCTTTGTGCGCATACCGAAATCAGAGCCCTGAACGCGGATGTGCTTACAAGTATAAAAACAGGCAACACAGAAGCCTTTCTGCATTGCCTGAATCGTCATTTTGAAATTCTGAAAAGGATCTCTCCTTTGGTAACCGATGCGAAAATCGACCGCCTTTCGGCATTTTGCCTGCGCAATTTTGCGGATGCTGTCAGCATCTGCGGTGCAGGCGGTGGCGGCTATCTGCTTGCTGTGTTAAAGGACGGCATTTCCCTTGATGCCGTGCAGAAGCAAATCAGGCAAGCCTTTCCCGACATTGCAAGCGATGTAAAAAAAGCAGACCTTTTTGAATAATCAGAAAAAGCTTTTGTAGTGCTTCATCTGCAGCAGAATCTGCGGTGCATGCAATGCAATCCTCCACACATTGCGGTAAAGAATGCCGATTTCGCGTGCATCATTGTAAAAACAGGGATGCTCGCGGTTGCATTGTGTAAACAGCGGCTTGTATTTCCGCTTGTCTGCAGAAAAGGTCTCAAAGGTGAATTTTTTGTCGGGCATTTCAATGCAGGGTGCCATGTCGCCGTTTTCCTTTAACAGGAACGAATATTTCATAGCATCGCACGGCGGTGTCGGCAGCCCCTTGATGTATTTGATATGCTCGCGATATACCAGCGAGGCGAGGTAATTTTCTTTTTTTGCAATGTTGAGGAAGTGCTCAAAAATGGCAAGCACATCCTCCTGTGAATAAACCAGATTTTCGTCCTTTCGTCCTGCATTTCCTGTCATTGCAATGTAGGGACGGATGGCAAACATAAAGCCCTTTTCCTTTGCGTAGGCATGGATGTTTTTCACATCCTCAAACGAAGACTGACGGGTGATGGTGGTTGTGATGGACCAATTGCCGCAGCGGTCTGTGATGTCAGCAATCTCATCAATGATTTTCATAACCTGCGGCAGGTCATCCGAGCCGCGCAGATAAGCATACCGTTCACGCTCCAGTGAATCGATGCTGATTGCAAGGTTGCAGCGTCTGTCTGCAATCTGTCGGGCGAGCTGCTTTGTCAGCAGAGCTGCATTTGTGATCACGGTGGGCTTGACGGAATATTTGATGAAAATATCCACCACATCGATGATGTCCTTGCGCATCAGCGGCTCACCACCCTGAATAAACACATAGCCGACGCCGTTTCGTCTGAGTTTTTTTACCGTTTCTTCAAGCTCGGCAAGGCTCATGTTGTCGGAATGGTTTTTGCGGATATTGCACATCGGGCAGTGCTGATTGCACAGCTTTGTGGTATCGTAAATGGCAAGCAGCGGTTTTTTGAACAGTACATTGCGAATGCTTTTTATGACAGAGGTCAGTGCCGCAATATTCGGATTCATGGTGCTTACTCCCCCTTGTGTAAAATATAAAAAAGAGATGATTGTGTGAATGCTTTTGTTACGGGTGCAAGTGGCTTCATCGGCAGGAATTTGCTTGCCATGCTTGCCAACGATCACCGTTTTGAAAAAATATATTGCCTTGTCCGCAGCAGCACGCTTCTTCCTGCACCCTTCATTACCGTGCACGGTTCATTGGAGGAGCTTGATGCTCTGCCGCCTGCGGATGCGGATGTGTGTATTCATCTTGCGGCTGTCACCGATTCCACCGTTGCCGACGGCGAGGATATGTATGCCATCAATGCCGACGGTACGGCGCAGGTGGTTGATTTTTGTAAAAGAAGCAATATACGCAAAATTGTTTTTTTAAGCTCTGTGCTTGTCTATTTATCCGAGCAATACACCTATGCAAAAAGCAAGCTTGCCGCAGAGGAGCACATTAAAAATGCAGGCATGGATTTTTGCATTCTTCGTTGCTCACTCGTTTACGGCGACGGCTGTCCGAGCTTCAACAAGATTTTGCAATTTGCAAGGACTCTGCATTGTGTGCCTGTGTTCGGAAACGGTCAGGCACTTGAGCAGCCTGTTTATATGGATGAGGTATGCCGCACCATCGTGCACCATGCGGTGCAGCAGGGCAACAGCGGCACATTCGATTTGTTCGGCAGTGAGAAGATGACCTACAATGAAATGGTTGCGCAGATTATTCAGGCCGCAGGCG
>JAZOWJ010000298.1:0-4650 GCA_045659125.1 Acutalibacteraceae bacterium | reverse complement strand
GACCGCTTTGGCCTCCGACTTCCTGCTTACACCAATTATAACATCAGCCCCGTTTATCAGAATGCACCCACCCTCATTTTCCTCTTTGCAGAGGGAAATTCCGCTATGGATGGCGGCATTATGACCGAAAACATCTGCATTGCTGCACAGAGCATGGGTCTGGGCACCTGCATCATTGCAAGTGTGGGTGGTCTTATGAATGAGCCCGAGGGCAATGTCTGGAAAAAGAGAATGGACATCCCCGAAGAGTATAAATTCTTAATTGCCATTGCCGTCGGTGTTCCCGACGAGGACCCTGCCCCCAAGCCGAGAGCCGAAGGCAGAGTGGAAATTTTTAAAGAACTTGAGCTGTAAAGAGAGGAAAAAACAATGGAAAATAAAACAGAAGCCCCCAAAAGAGTATTGAGTCTTGTGCAGTCCTCGGGTACCCCCACCCTCGGCAACTACCTCGGCGCCTTCCGCAACTGGAAGAACATGGCACAGGATTATGAATGCATTTTCGGTGTAGCCGACCTGCATGCCATCACTGTCCGCAATGAGCCTGCCGTGCTCAGACAGCGCACAAGAGAAATGTATGCCATGCTGCTGGCACTCGATCTGGATCCGCAGAAGAACACCGTGTTCATTCAGAGCCATTTGGATGCCCACGCAAAGCTTGCATGGCTGCTTAACTGCTACACCATGTTCGGTGAAGCCTCCCGCATGACACAGTTCAAGGATAAATCGCAGAAGCATTCTGACAACATCAATGTCGGTCTGTTCACCTATCCCGTGCTCATGGCTGCCGACATTCTGCTGTATCAGGCAGATTTTGTGCCCATCGGCGACGACCAGAAGCAGCACATGGAGCTGTGCCGTGACATTGCCGACCGCTTCAACGGCATCTACGGCCAGACCTTCACCGTGCCCGAGCCCTTCATCGGCAAGACAGGTGCAAGAATCATGTCCCTGCAGGAGCCCGACAAGAAGATGAGCAAGTCCGACCCCAATGTCAAGTCCTTCGTATCCATGACCGACGACACCGACACCATCATCCGCAAAATCAAGTCTGCCGTCACCGACTCCGAGGCCTGCGTCAAGTACAGCCCCGAAAAGCCCGGCGTTTCCAACCTCATGAGCATCTATGCCTGCTGCACGGGCAAATCCTTCGAGGAAATCGAAAACGAATTTGCAGGCAAGGGCTACGGCGACTTCAAGCTTGCCGTTGCCGAAGCCACCGCAGAGGAGCTGCGTCCCGTGCGTGAAGAATACCTGCGTCTGCTCGGCGACAAGGCATACCTCGAAGCTTGCGCAAAGGACGGCGCCGAAAGAGCCGCCCGCATTGCCGAGCGTACCGTCCGCAAGGCGATGAAAAAAGTCGGATTTTATCAGATCTGATTATAGACATAAATCATCAATCCCCCGAAGTGTTGCACTTCGGGGGATTTTTATATCTGTATGCAATTAAGAAATCAAAGAAGAAATCAAAGCTGCGTACCTGCCAGCCAATCGAGCAAGCTTGCGGCAAGTTGCCGCTGTTCGGGGGTCAGGTTCTGAATCTTTTTTTCAAAATAAGGGTGGTAATCGTCTGTTTCCTGCGTGTTTTCCGTGCCGAGCAGCAGCTGATCGGGCGTCGTTTTGGGTACATTGCACAGCTTCATCAGCACGTCAATGCTCAACACGGAAGTCGCCCGTTCAATGTTGGACAGATATTTGTCACTCAATCCCGCCATTTCATTGACTTGCCACTGCTTGAGTCCCAGTTCTTTTCGTCTTGCGGCAATGCGTTCGCCGACTTTTTTGTAATCAACGTACAAGCAGATCCCCCCTTTGTTTTTATCATAATTCACTTACACTTATTATGAAACAGAATAAAAGGTGAAATTCACTTGACATTACGAAAAATACGATTTATAATACGAATAAATCACCGTACAGTGTGATTATATCGATTATTTTTGGAGGAATCAAAATGCAAAGAAGAATGAACTTGAAACGCATTGTTGCCGTTCTTTTGTCGGTGCTGATGCTGATGTCGGCCGTGCCGGTGGCGGCGGGAGCAGCCGAAACAGAACCCGGCGCAGGTGAACACCTCACCGAAGTCCCCGAAGGGTACATTGGTATTTACACTATTGAAGACCTTTATTGTGTCAGAAATGACCTTACGGCGAACTATATTCTGATGAACAGTATTGATTTGTCAGAAGCAACTGCAGAGGGCGGAGACTGGAGCTACGGCGGCAGAGGTTGGAATCCGATCGGAAGCGACGACAAATATTCCAATCTTCCGTTCAGCGGTATATTCGATGGTAACGGATATAGTGTTACAGGGATGAATATAAATGTTACCGACTTAGATACCGATTTTTTGACACCTAGGTATTTCGGATTGTATTCATGTGTATCAGGTACGGTTAAGAATCTTTCCGTCAGTGGAAATATAGATATAAAACACAGAAACAAAGGCTACAATAAAGTATTTTATATTGGCGGTATTGCTGCTGAGTGCTATGGAATTATAGAAAATTGCATGAATTGTGTCAACTTCACGGTGGAACGCTCATGGCTGGGTGACTATACCGGGCAGAGCTGTGCAATCGGAGGAATTGTCGGATATCTTCATTATGTAAGTGAAACACAGGTAGGAAAAATCAAAAACTGTATCAATATAGGGAAGATGTCAGCAGAATTTTACAGCGAAAGAGAGTCAATCAGCTATTTGGCAGGTATTGCAGGGGAGGTTGACGGAGTATATGGCAAGGGAGAGCCTGTTGTTGAATCATGTGTAAATACAGGCGATATATACGCTATAGTTTCAGGTGGGTACAGAGCAGGAGCACAGTATACACCATCTGCTTGTGCAGTTAGAGCATCAGGTATTGCATATGACGGAATAATCTCCGATTGTTATAATACGGCAGAGATAACTACATGTGGCGACGAAAGTTCAGTCGCGGTGAGTTCTTATTCAGCAGGTATATCTTATGTATCAAGCAACCTCTCATCATGTTATAATGTCGGAAATATATCCGGTGATACTAAAGGTGTTGCAATTTGCAATAATTCGAGCACAGAATTAAAATCATACTTTCTTAGTGGTACCGGAGAAAACAGCCAATCAAAATATGTGGAACTTACAGCTGCTCAGATGAAACTGAAATCTATGTATTCCGAATGGGATTTTGATACTGTATGGACTATGGAAGGCAGATCAGATTATCCCTATCCGGAACTGCGTGATGTTGCACTCTTTTTCCCGGAAGAAGATCCTTTCCATATACATGAATACACCACTGAAATCACCACCCCAGCAACCCACACCGCAACCGGTGTGATGACTTACAAGTGTGCCTGCGGTGACACTTACACCGAAGAAATTGCAAAGACAACAGAACATTCCCACAAAGCTGTCGTAACTGCTTCCACCTGCACGGAACAGGGGTATACCACTTACACTTGTGCTTGCGGTGACACTTATGTTGCAGATTATGTGAATTCGCTCGGCCACAGCCATGTCGGCACAGTTACCACCCCCGCAACCCACACTGCAACCGGCGTGAAGACCTACAAGTGCGTTTGCGGTGACACTTACACCGAAGAAATTGCAAAGACAACAGAACATTCCCACAAAGCTGTCGTAACCGCTCCCACCTGCACCGAACAGGGGTATGCCACTTACACCTGTGCCTGCGGCGACACTTATGTTGCAGATTATGTGAATTCGCTCGGCCACAGCCATGTCGGTACAGTCACAACCCCCGCAACCCACACGGCAACCGGCGTGAAGACCTACAAGTGCGTTTGCGGTGATACCTACACGGAAGTTATTGCAAAAATTGCAGAACATTCCCACAAAGCAGTTGTAACTGCACCCACCTGCACCGAACAGGGGTATACTACTTACACCTGTGCCTGCGGTGACAGCTATGTTGCAGATTATACAAATGCAACCGGTCACAGCCATACGGGCAAGGTCACAAAGCCTGCAACCCATATCACAACCGGTGTGAAGACCTACAAGTGTGCTTGCGGTGACACTTACACCGAAGTGATTGCAAAGACTCCCGAACACAGCCACACCGCAACCGTCACCAAGCAGGCGACCCACCTGACCACGGGTGTCCGAACTTATACCTGTGCCTGTGGCGACACTTACACGACTGTGATCCCGAAGACCACCAAGCATACCTATTCTGCAGAAGTGCTTGAAGAAGCGCAGTGCAAGCAGGACGGCAAGATGCTGTATGTGTGCGAATGCGGCCACAGCTACACCGAAAAAATTGCCCCCCTCGGCCATGTGGATGCTGACGACAACAGCGAATGCGACCGTTGCGGCGTCAAGGTCTGCGATCACATCTGCCATCAGACCGGCATTCTCGGTATATTCTGGAAAATTATTCGCTTCTTCTGGAAAATGTGCGGCACCAACCCCGTTTGCGAATGCGGCAGAGCACACTATTGAGTTCAACAGCACGATTACCACCATAACAACAACCCCATATCGGAGCATTTCCGGGAGAATTTCTTTTACTTCCGACTGCCTGCCGCCTGTAAAAATTTTTTACAGGCGGTAAATTTTTTTTGTTTTCGGTTGTGTTTGGGGAGAAATCGGTGCGGCTGATTTGTTACAATACCCCCGTCGGCTGCAAAAATTGCTTTACAAAAAGGAAA
>JAZOWJ010000297.1:0-1385 GCA_045659125.1 Acutalibacteraceae bacterium | reverse complement strand
GGACCTTGCAAGGGACGCCAAGCAATGCGAGCTTGAATTTGCAAAAATGCATCTGCTGACCGACAAAATCAAAATCGGCTTTGTGAAAAACAAGTATGCGCTGGCAAGATTCATCATCATAATCATCGGCATCGGCTGCCTGTTTTTACCCTTTATGTCAGCAAATGTGAATCTGCCGTTCTGGTCGCAGAAAATCACAGTCAGCGGCTGGGGCGCCTACAAGCTGTTCTCTGACGGCATCCTGCAGCAGATTATGAACATATTCAACGCAGAGGTTGCAAAAGACCTTGTGCTGCTGCTTGCCGCGGGGCTTGTGCTGTTTGTTGTGCTTGTGCTTGTGCTGTTCGGTGTGTTTGTGACCCTGCTGGTCGGCTTTTTGAACCTTCGCAAGAGCTGCCGCGTAATGAACGGCCTGTGTATTGCATCTGCAATTCTTTGCGTTGGCGGTATCGTGCTGTCAGTCATCACAAGCAGCTCCATCGCTGCAAGCGCCCACTTCTCGGTGTCGTTGGGTGCAGGTTATTTTGTGATGCTTGCACTGCTGATTGCACTCATCATGATCAATGTTCTGCTTTATAAAGACAACCCGCAGCCGCAGACAAAAGAAATTGACCTGCAGCGCATTGAAATCCTCAAAAAAGTGAAAAACGGCGAAATTTCTCTGGATGACCTGCCGCTGCCCGTCTGCTACAGCGAGGAAGAAGAGCTTGCACGCACGCAGTTTATCGGAGCAAGCAAGAAAAAAGGAAAAAAAGCAAAGAAGGGCGGTGACAGCAATGGATGAGAAAAAAGGTCTCAACGGATTGCCGTTGAAATATAAAATTGCGCTGCTGGCACTGTGTCCGCTTTTGATCATAGCCCTGTGCTCGGCATCCATCATCCTGTATGCAGGCTCACTCGTCGAGGAAGGCACCTACAATCCCCCTGCCGAGGCCGATGCTTACTTCAGCGAGGTCCCCGAAGACAACGAAGACCCGCTGACCCTTGTCAACGAACTGCTGACAGACGCACAGACCTGCGGCGAAACACAGATTACGGGCAGCACATCGGTTGACCTGCATGACCTGACAAGCGACCTCAACGAGGCACAGACTGCACTTCTGCAGTTTGCATCAGGCTCCATTGAAAGCGGCATGGCAGGCTTTGCAGAGAACAAAGCCCTCACCTACGGCGAGGTTGCCGACCTGTTCCCTGCTGTCAGCACGCATCTCATCTCGCTGAATCGTGACGACGAAAACAAAAAATTCATCTACACCGCAGAAATCGAAAATCCCTTTGCTGCAGAGGACGAAAAGCTGCTTGCAAAAGCAGAAGAGGAATTTGCAAGCGCCCTGACGGTTGACAATAAAAAAATCAGCCTCACCGAAAGCAAAATCGACCTCACC
>JAZOWJ010000296.1:0-7416 GCA_045659125.1 Acutalibacteraceae bacterium | reverse complement strand
CCGCAGATTCTCACTGCAGCCATGCAGTATGCAGCCCGAAAGGCTGCCGAAAAAACGGCAAATGCCATGTATTGCACGGCAGACCGTCCGCAGGAAAACGGTCTTTGCGACCGCAGGGCAGGGCTTCCGAGCGAAAAACGTGTCGATAAGCTGACACAAACGGATATCATCCGCATTCTTGATCGTGTCGGCAAGGGCGACAAAATTACATTCTGATTTTTCATTTTTGAAAGGAGAACTATTTTTTATGAAGCATTTTGATTTACAGCATTTCGCAGCAGGCGATGTCATCAACACCACAGGCGGTATCATGGAAAGCGGCAATATCACCGATTCCGGTGCGCTTTCTGCCGAAATGAAAACCTTTTATGACAAGACCCTCATCACACTTGCAAGTGCAAACCTTGTGCATGAGCAGTTTGGTCAGAAGCGACCCATTCCTGCCAACAACGGCAAAACCATTCAGTTCCGCAGATTTTCGCGTCTTCCCAAGGCACTCAAGGCCATCACCGAAGGCATTACCCCTGCAGGCAACAAGCTTTCCGTCACGGGTGTGACCTGCACGGTTGATCAGTACGGTGACTACATCGAGCAGACCGATATGCTCGAGCTGACCGCAGTGGATAACACCATTGTTGAAGCCACCAAGGAGCTTGCAGGGCAGGCAGGTCTTACCCTTGACACCGTTGTCAGAAACGAAATTATCGGCGGCACCAATGTCTGCTATGCACCCTGCGTGGAGGGCGATACTGTCACCGAAATCACCTCCCGTGCGGATATTACCGAAAAGTGCAGACTTCGTGTCAAGGATGTATTCCGTGCTGCAGCAGAGCTCAAGGCCATGAATGCACCCAAAATCGGCAGCCACTATGTTGCCATCATCCACCCCTATGTTGCTTATGACCTGATGCAGGATGCAGGCGAGCAGTGGGTCGGCATTCAGAAGTATGCAAACCCCGAAACCATCCTGCGCGGTGAGGTCGGTACCCTTGCAGGGGTCCGCTTTGTGGAAAGCACCGAAGCCAAGATTTACGGTCCTGCCGAAATTGCAGAGGGCTTCAGCAGATTGCATCTCAAGAATGCTGTTACTGCATCAACCGACAAGCTTACCGTTTCCGAGGCGCTTGCTTCTGCAGTGCTTGCAGAGCCTGTTGCGGTGTATGTCAACGGCATTGAAAACACCGTGACCGCTATCGAAAGCACCAACGGCGAAACCGTGCTTACCCTCGGTACTGCCGTAAGCAATCTCGACGCAGATGCACTCATCTGCGGTGTCGGCGGCGGTAAGGACGGCTCTGCCGTATTCTGCACCCTCTTCCTCGGTGAAAATGCCTACGGTGTCACCGACATTGAGGGCGGCGGTCTTGAGCACATCGTCAAGCAGCGCGGCTACGGCAACGACCCGCTCAACCAGAGAAGCTCGGTGGGCTGGAAGGCTACCAAGGTTGCAAAGCGACTCATTGAGGAATATCTGCTTCGCTATGAGTCGGGCAGTGAATTCTCTGCAACCGCAGAAACCAACTGATTTTATTGAAAAACGGGGTGCGTACAATCGCACCCCGCGATAAAAAAAACAAAATTGAAGGAGTTTTAATCATGGCAAACAAGAAAAAGAATCCCGCAGCAGAAACGGTAACCGTTCCTGTTTTTATCCCCAAAACCGACAAGAATGACGATGCACTGTTTGTTGCAGTCAACGGCAGAAGAATGCTCATCCGCAAGGGCGAGGTGGTGGAGGTACCGCCTGCATTTGCAGAGGTCATTGCCCACAGTGTGCAGGCAGGGCAGGAGGCCGAGCGCTTCATCAATGCCGTTTCCAATGAATAAGGAGAACGGTTATGACGATCAGACAGGCCATCGGCCGTTTTGATACGGTGCTGCCCAATGAGCTTGACTACGCACAGAAGCTGACATGGCTTTCGGAGCTCGACGGCATTGTTTATGAGGATATTCTGTCCTTTTACAAGGAAGCGCCGCCCACAGCCTTCACCGGCTACATTCTTGCCACACCGGGGGATACACCGCTGCTTGTTCCGTTCCCGTACGACAAAATCTATATCGAATATCTGACAGCCATGGCAGAGCTTGTCCGTGGCAATACCGAGCGCTACAACAATGCTGCCATGCTGTATGCCAATACCTTTGATGCCTTTGCTGCCGACTGCAGCCGTACCTGTACACCGCTGCACAGCACACAGGTGCACTTTTAAGGGGGGAAGAATATGCGTTTTGCAAAACAAAAAAATATTCCCCGTCAGTATTTTCAGCTCGGCACCATGGACGGCATTGACCGCAGCTCGTTTGCCGATGAACGCACACTCTATGATGCATACAACCTGACGAGTGACGGCAAGCCGTATTGGAAGACCCGACCGCCGCGCGGACGGTGGCATCTGCTCAATGAGGAGCAGGACGCAACCAACAGCGGTATGTTTGTGCTCAATGATCCCATCAGTGCAGCCTGCAGCCTGAGCGAGGGGCTCTGCTGGACGGCAGGCACAAAAATTTACATCGGAGGAACAGCCCTTGAGGATGTTGTTCTGCAGAACACACCGCGCAAGCAGCTGCTTGCAATGGGGAAGGATCTGTTCGTTGTGCCTGACGGTGTTTTGTTGCATCAGACTGCTGACGGTGCCTGGCAGCAAAAGCAGGCAGGTGCCGTGTGTGCCTCGGACGGTGAAAAATACAGCATGGGCGGCTGTGAAGGTGGTGTCAGAAAAAAATATGCAATTGCCGGTAACGAAACACCCGCCAGACCCAATGACATCTATCAGTGGATCGACACCTCTGTTTCCCCTGCTGTGCTCAAGGATAAAAATGAGGACGGAGAATGGGTGGAACAGACGCACGACAGCTGGTACTTTATTGTCAGCGATGTCGGGCAGATCTTCAGTGTCGGGGATTATGTGAACATTACCGCACCGGGCAAATTTTATATGCAAAATGCCCTGATTATCGAAACAGGCCCCAATTCCATCGTTGTCAAGGGCGACATTTTTACCCATTCGGGAGAGGGGTCAGGGGTGCAGATACGCAAGCCCTTTCCTGCAATCGACCATGCTGTTGTGTGCGGGAATCGCGTGTGGGGCTGCCGTTACGGTGAAAACGAGGACGGTGAGCACATCAATGAAATCTTCTGCAGTGCACTCGGCGATCCGCTGACATGGAACCGCTTCGGCACGGGTGCGGATGATTGCTATGCCGCTTCGGTCGGTGCGCCGGGTGCCTTTACGGGAGCCGCTGTGCTGTATGACGATGTGGTGTTCTTCAAGGAAAACAGTGTGTTCTGTGTGTCGGGCACACAGCCGTCGGATTTTCGTGTTGCACACAATGAAGGCAGGGGGGTGCGTGCAGGCTGTGAACGCAGCATTGCGCGTCTTGGCGGCAGCATTGTATATTGCGGCACGGACGGTGTGTACCGCACCAACGGCAGCTATACCCTGCGTCTGTGTGACGGCTTTCCGCCTACGGCACTCGAAAATGCGGTCGGCGGTGTCATCGGTGAAAAATATTATCTTGCCGCACATCGTCAGAACGGTGATAAATGCATGTTTGTTTTCACCGCAGGCAGAGATACCTATCATTGCGAGGACAATAACTTCGATGTGCAGTATTTTGTCACCCAACGCAACAGCCTTTATATGCTGTGTATGCCGACGGCAACCCTGATTGCAGGCATCAGCCTGTATTGGATGATGATTTTCGTGAGCGATGTGAATGCCCCCGATAAATACACCAACTGTCTGATGACAGAGGGCACAACGCAGGAGGACTACGGGTATGCACCCGAAACACAGCTGCGCTGGTATGCATTGACCAATGAGTTGGATTGCGGCACACAAGACACAAAATGTATCCGTGAGGTGACGGTGCGCTTTGAGCTGGGAGAATCGTCCCTGTTTTGTGTGGAACTGCGTACCGACCGCGGTGAACGCAGACAGCTCGGTCGCTTTACAGGCAAGGGGCTGCGCAGAAGAACACTGCATGTCAATATGCTTGCTTGTGAAACGGTGCAATTGTATTTTTACGGACACGGCGCGTGCACCATCCGCGATGTGGAAATCTGCTTTGAAAATGCGAAAGGAGAAATGAGCCGTGTATAACGAAAGAGATCGCAGTGCCGAAATGATGCGCGGTGACCGCTCGGATTACAATGAAAGGCAGATTCTGCGTCTGCTTGAGGAAATCCGTGCCGATGTGCGTGCATTGCGTGCACTTGCAAAGGAGGAAACATGAGCGATAAAAAGAAAACGGAAGAAGAGCTGCAGCAGAACAAAACACTTGCCGTGACAGGCGATTTGGATATTCTGCGTGACACCCTGCTCGAGGAGCTGCTGAATGCACAGCCGTTTGAATTTGATCTGAATGCAGATGCACTCTATCGTCAGTACCGCGATTCCTACACAATGCAGGGAAATGATGCGGCTGCCGATGCATTCGGCAGGGCTTCTGCGCTGACAGGCGGCTATGCCAATTCCTATGCACGCAGTGTTGCCTCGCAGACCTACAATGACTATATGCTGCAGCTGCAGGACAAGGGACTGCAGATTTATGACAATGCCTACGACCGTTACAAGCAGGAAAATGACCGTAAGCAAGAGCTTTACAAGCTGGTGTCCGACCGTGCGGATGAGGAGCATTCCCGTCTGCAGGCTGCCGAAAAGCAGGACTATGAACGTGAGCAGGATGCGCAAAAGGCAGAGCATGAAAAGCAGCAGGATCTTCTTTTCTTTGCTTACAAAATGGCGCAGCTTGGCGATTTTTCTTATCTGCAGCAGGCAGGGGTTGATATTTCAGCCCTGCAGCAGTCTGCAGCACAAAAAGAAAATGAAAACGAAAAAATCAGTCTTACCATTCAGAATACGGCAGAGGAAACATATTACTATTACGGCTACAATGCACTTGTAAGGTATCTTGACCGCCAGATTGCCTACGGACAAATCACGCAAAAGGGCAAGAATCAGATTCTCAAAGTGCTGACAGGCCGCACATAAGGAGGAAGAGAAATGCCGAGAATCAATGTTTGTCAGCGGTGCGTCATTGAAGCGGATTTTGTGTTCAAAAACCGCACCCTGACCGAAAATCAGCAGATCATCTTCAGAAGCCGTCTTGCAACAGGGCAGGGTGTGCAGCTGCTTGAACACATTATGCAGCCTGAAAAAAGCAACGGCTCTGCAGACGGCAAGGCAATTCTTCGCTGCAGCCTGCAGAATACGGATGTGCTGCCCGGCACATACACATGGGAGCTGCTTTTGCAGGACGAGGACGGTACAATGCACTGTCTGCTGCCCGAAAAGGACAATTTGCTGTGTGTGCATGCAGCCGTTCAGGAGGATGCGTGATGCAGGTGATTTACATTCCGCAGGATTTTGCGGAAATTGAGGTGCCTTGTAACAACGAGGCCGAAGAAGCATAAGATAAAAAGGAGGACATAAGATGACAAAATTGACAATTATCACCGGTGCACAGGTGTGCGGTACGGTGGAGGTAGCCGTGAAGGAAAACGGCGAAAGAACAGTATACAGCCTGCCTGTCGGTGTGGAGCTGACCGTGTCGGATGCTGTTGCACAGGCTGCCGCACAGCAGTGTGACTGCCTTGTCGGCTATTATCTTACCGACGAAGCAGCGCTCAGCACCCTGCCCGTTGCAGGCATTGCCGAGGGCAGCTACTGCTTTATTATGAGCACGGGGGATGTGAAATTCCTGTCCGACGGTATGTGGAGGTAAGGACATGGATCTTGTTTCGTATGCATCCCTGCAAAAGAAAATGGCTGCAAGCAGCTGTGTTTTCTGCTTCAGCTTTGGTGAAAAGGAGGGTGAGCTTGCCGCAGACGGCAGCTTTTCCACAACCCTGAGTGATGCGATGATGGCACAGGCCGAGGCAGTATACCGCAAGAAAGG
The DNA here is from genome assembly GCA_045659125.1 of Acutalibacteraceae bacterium. Classification (GTDB taxonomy): domain Bacteria; phylum Bacillota; class Clostridia; order Oscillospirales; family Acutalibacteraceae; genus RUG806. The sequence continues at coordinate 1,515 of JAZOWJ010000296.1, read as the reverse complement.
CTATGTTTATGCCAGAATTCTTCGTCAGGACGGTGTTACCGTCAATTATGTTCCGTTGATGATCACGCCGCAGCAATCATGGATTTTTGTGGTGCCCGATTCCGCAACCAATATTATAAACATTATCAGAACACCAAACGGATGGTTGGCAAGCGGTAAATAAGTGCCAACCGTCGCAAACCGATATAAGGGAGGTATTTTTACGGCAACACAGGTTATTGATGTCAGCACCCATAACGGCAGTATTGACTTCAGCAAGGTCAGGGCTGCGGGTGTTGATAATGTAATCATCCGTTGCGGCTTCACCGGCTACGGCAGAAGCCACACGCTCAACAAGGATGCTCGTTTTGAGGAAAACTACAAAAAGGCAAAGGAGGCAGGGCTCAATGTTGGAGCATATTATTATTCGGTCGCTCTTTCCGAAGCGGATGCAGACCGCGAGGCTGCTTTCGTTCTTTCGCTTCTGAAGGGCAAGCAGTTTGAACTTCCGATCTACTACGATGTGGAGGACGTGCACAATACAAGTGCTGCGGGGGTTCTGCCGCAGAATATGCGTGGGCTGAGCCGTGCACAGCTCACTGCCATCGTCAACCGCTTCTGCGACACACTCGAAAAGGCAGGCTATTTCGTCGGCATCTACTCCGGCAAGTATTGGTTCAGGGATGAAATGGATATGTCCGTTCTCAACCGCTACACCGTCTGGCTTGCGCACTGGGTCGCACAGACCGACTACACGGGGCCCTATGCACTGTGGCAATACACCGATTCGGGCAGGGTTGACGGCGTGCAGGGCAATGTTGATATGAACATTCTGTATCAGGACTTTGCACCCGTCATCAAAAGGCTCGGGCTCAACGGCTTCCCGAAGCAGACTGCAGCGCCCGTCATCCTCAGGGGGGACGCAAACGGCGACGGCAGCATCACCGAGGACGATGCACTGCTGACCCTTCGCCGCAGTGTCGGGCTTGAAGCCTTTACCGAAGCACAGATCAAAGCCGCCGACATGGACGGCGACGGCGAAATTACGGCAGCGGATGCAAGAGAGATTCTTCGCAAAAGTGCAGGTATGGAGGACTAATCATGGACGAAAACAAAACAAAGGAAATTACAACCGCAAAGACGGCGGTGCAGATGAAGGACAGACTCAAAAGCTGGGCGGTATGGACCTCTGTGTTCGGCGCAGTGGCGGTGATTCTCAATGCGTTCGGTGTGTTTGAGAAAATCGGCATCGACAGCACCACCTTTGACATGGTGGTCAACGCAGTCGGCTCGGTGCTGATTGCATTCGGCATTCTCAATAATCCCACCGACAGAAGTGCATTCTGATGAACGAGTACAATAAGGAATCCTGCCCCTGTGAAGCAGTCCGTGAGCTGAAGAAAATTGTTGAGCGCCATGAGCATGAGCTCGCCTTGGGCACAACGTCCTTTGCACTCATCAAGCAGGATCTTGAACACATCAAAACCGCCATCGAGAAAAAGGACCGCTTCAATACAGGCATCTTTTCCAATATTA
>JAZOWJ010000295.1:0-6961 GCA_045659125.1 Acutalibacteraceae bacterium | reverse complement strand
CAAGGGTCTGATGCCGAAGCGAAGCACCTTTTTTGCCTGTTCGCTTTTGTATAGCAGCTTATGCAGATAAAAGCCGCAGACATACACAAAAAACCACGGCAGAAGCGGCACATAGTCCGAAGAACGGAAGGCGGCATTTTTAAGCCCCAACGGAAACAGGAAGGCTGTTTCGTACCATGCATCGGGCAACTCCAGCAGGGGATGGGTATATATGCCGATATATCCTGATTTTACACCGTAGGTCAGCAGAGCAAGCACTGCAAACAGCACAAGACCGATCAGGGCAGGCATCCTGCGCAACGGCTTTTCAAGGGGAATCATCAGCAGCATGCAGAGGCCGAGGCACGACAGCACACCGAACAGAATTTTTTGCGACGGCATCACGAGCACCGTCACAAGGGTGATGATCAATCCGCAAACAAACACCTGTACGGCACGAAACAGCTTTCTTTTTCCCATCGGGAAGCAGAAGCCTGACAGCAAAACAAAGCCGCTCAGGATAGACAGCTGAAACAGCCGCATGCCTTGTCCTGCAAACCATGCAATATTTACATTGAACATATAATAAAGGTCAAACAGCAGGTGATAAATAACCATTTCAATCACCAGCAGCCCACGCAGGCTGTCGGGTAAAAGAAGGCGCTTTGTGTTGTTTTTACTTTTCATTTTTATCTCCGTAGGCTTGTTTAAAAATACGGACCGCCCTTTGCGGACGGCCCGTCAGATGCTTGGATTTATTGAAGAACGCTCACTTCAATGGGGAAGTTGGGCTCACCCATAGCACAGGCAACACGGCGTGCAATTTCGGTGTTGAGAATGCTCTGGCCGTCAAAAATGAAGTCATCGCAGCCGTAAACAAGAAGCGGAACGTTGAATGCGGAATGTCCGTCGCTGGAATAAAGATAATCGCCTGCAATTTTGAGAATGCCGCCCGTTTCGTGGTCAGCGGTCACAACAACCAGCGTGTCCTCGTGGGTCTTTGCATATTCAAGAGCAACGGCAATGGCATCGTCGAAGGAGGTCAGTGCATCCTTCATGTTTTCGCCGTCCTTGTTGTGGCTGTGCTTGTCGATATGTGCGCCTTCAACCATCAGGAAGAAGCCGTCTGCGTCATCATCAAGCAGGTCAATGGCCTTTTCGGTCATTTCGGCAAGGGTGGGCATGCCTTCGGGGCTTTCTGCGTGCCAGAGTGCGTCGGTGAACTGACCGAAGCTGCGGCTGCCTTCTTCAAGGGCATTCATGCTTTCTTCGTCATAAATATGAGTCCAACCGTATTCGGCAGCGGCTTCAGCGGTGAAGGAGCCGGCCTGCGTGCCCCACATAACTGTCAGATCACCGGCAAGCTGCTGTGCGGTAATCTGATCCTCGTAATCTCTGTCTGCAACGTGAACGGAGAATGCAGAGGGAGTTGCACCTGCGGTGGAGTCTGTGGTGATAACACCTGCAAGCTTACCCATGGAAATGGCAAGCTCCGACAGATTCATCGGATGGCTGACCTGATTCTTTTTGTCGGTCATGTAAACACCGAGTGCACCGTTGGAGGTGCGCACTGCGGTTGCAAGGGCAGTGCCGCCTGCTGCAGAGTCAGTGATGGGGCTGTTTGCGGAAGAGGTTCTGCCTCTGCCGTTGAGGGCAAAGGTGTCCATGACAAGCTCGATGCCGTTTTCAGCCTTGGTCTTTTCGAGGTGATTGAAGCCCATGCCGTCACCAATCATAAAAATAACATTCTTGACCTCATCAAAATCGGTCTTTTGTGAATTGATGTCAGGCAGTGCCCACATGGATTGGAACATAAGAATCAGCGTGGTGAAAAATGCAATGAATTTCGCAGCAACAGGATGCATAATATTTTCTCCTTATCATATTAAGATGGTATTATTATACAATTTATTTATTTTTTTTGCAAGAAAAAAATGTTAATTTTTAAGCAAATTTATAATTTGCTGCAATGCAAACAGGGTTGCAGCCTCGCGGACTCCCTGTCTGCCCGTGTCGGGGAAGTGCATCAGCCTTGTTGTGACAATTTCATTATAATAAAAACCGAAGGCAACCGTGCCGACGGGCTTTTGTTCGCTTCCGCCCGAAGGGCCTGCAATGCCGCTGATGCCGACACCCACCTCGGCACCGTTTTCTTCTGCACAGCCTTTTGCCATTTCACCTGCAACCGCTTCGCTGACAACGCCGTATTTTTCAATGCTCTCTGCGCTGACACCGAGATATTTCATTTTTGCTTCATTGGCATAGGTCACAAAGGATGCATCAAACACCTTCGAGGCATCTGCAACAGAAACAATGCTCGAGGCAAGCATGCCGCCCGTGCAGGATTCTGCCATGGAAATGCGACAGCCCTTTTGAATCAGCAGCTGCACGCATTCGGTGGCGGCTGCAAATAAATAATTTTCGTTGCGTTTATTCAGCATAATTTAAGTCCTCCCAGTATAATAAAGCTTGTAAGGCAGCTTACCTTGCATGAAAAAAAGAGAAATTGGAAAGCTTAAAAAGTTTAAGCAACATTTCAGTTTTTCAGTATATAATGCAAGCATAGACAAGACAGTTTCTATTTTTCATAAACAATCTCCTTCAAACAGGGAAGACCTCCGTTCCGCAAGCGGAGGTCTTTTCTGTTGCTGTGAAAGGATATTGCTTTCTGAAAAGAAGCGGCACCGCAATTCCTGAGAGGAGAACGGTGCCGTTTATTTTTTTATCAGCCGATGGCTTCTGTTTTGCAGATAAAGGTAAGGCTGGTTTCAAAGTCTTCGGGGGCATCGGTGAAAATCTTGTAGCTTTCGCCGTACTGAATCCAGTATTTTGCCTTTTCGGTCATGCCGTCAGCATTGCCCATGAGCTGCTCATAGCGATTGACAAGGGCCGACAGGTCGGTGTCCTTCAGAGAATCCATCAGGTCGGTGATTGCATCCATACCGCCCGAGGAAATGATGCTCGAGAACGAGTTGATGAGCTCTTCATTTTCTGCAATGGATTCGGAAACACCCTGCATGGTTTCCACGGTCTGCGGCAGGTTGTCAAGTGCCTGCTTGACCTCGGGCTGATTCATGGCGGTCAGCATTTCCTTGAGCAGCGGTGCTGCATCAGCCAGGGCATTGATTGCGGTCAGGGTCTTTGCATCCAGAAGAATGGATACCAGCGGATTTGATGCAAGCTGCGTCAGCGAGTCGATGGTTTCGGGTGTGACGGAGCTTGCAAGGTTTGTCAGTGTTGCCACATTCTCGTCGGTCAGATATTTGTTGAAGAATTCAAGCAGAGCCTTGTTCTGTTCGTATGCGGAGATGGCTTCGGTCAGCAGATCTGTCAGATCCAGCAGCTGGTCAAAGTTGTCTGCAAGCTCATTGATGACAGATGTCATGGCATCAAAGTCAAGGCTTGTAATTACTTCAATAAGCGCACTCATGGAGTTCAGGTCGCTGGTCAGCGTGGAGAGCGATTCGGGAATCACAAGACCGATGTCCATGCTGCAAAGCGGCAGCATAACAAAATACATATTTGTCAGCTTGAAATTATCGGTGGTCAGGGTGATGGTGCTTTCACCTGTCATTTTCAGGCCTTCGAGCTCTTCAAAGTCCATGCTGTCAAGTCCGAGACTTTCCGAGAAGCCGGGAAGTCCGATGGTAACGGCAATCTGCTTGGAGCCGTCTCCGATGCAGGTAACACCCTCGGTTGTGATGGCATCAAAGTCATCCTCGGGCAGTATGGCAAGACCTGCAACAAGAACAGGCAGGCTGACCTCAAACATCGATTCCCCTGTGCGGGAATCCTTGATGGTTGCCGTTTTGTTGTTCTTCATGCTGATTTTAATGGTGACGGTGCCCGATTTTCCTGCAATGTCAGCAGCGGAATATTCCACACCGTTGAGGAAATAGCGGACCGAAATGGAAACAGGGGGCTGTTGGGTTGTTGTGCCCGAATAATAAAGATCGGTTTCATCCATGTTCCAGATCACTTTGCCGTCCTCAAATACGGGCAGAATCTCACTTTTGACATTTTCGATGTCTGTCAGTGAGGAAATGTCCTCCACGCGGACATTCGGACGGTCGGTATGCAGCCAGTCACTGACGGTTGCACTCTGGAAAGCACCGCTGCCGTCGAGTGTGACATAAACAACCTCTGTCTTCTTGACGGATGCAGGTGTTTCGGTGAATACAGGCTGAATAAAGGTGTCCTCCTGTATCTGCACGGCAGGTGTCTGTGTGGTGTCCGAGCAGGCTGTCAGGCAGAAGATTGCCAGCACAACGGCAAGCAGGACGGCGGTAGCCGAACGGATTTTTTTCATTTATTTGTCCTCCTTTTTGCCGTAGGACGGCTTTTTAGCATAAGGATTTACTTCAAACGGATCCGGGGAATAGGGAACACGGCCCGGGGTTTGTGCGCCGGTCTGTTCCTGCGGATGGGGCTGCTGCGGCATATTCTGATGGGGCTGCTGCGGCATAGCGCCCGGGAACGGTGCATAATACGGATAAACCGGCGGTGGAGGCGGCATCACGGGTCTGCCCTGCGGCGGAATCTGACCGGTTCTTACGGGAACACCCTGACGCGGCATACCCTGCGGCGGCACAGGCGGAACAGGTCTTTGCGGTGCACCCTGCGGCGGTACAGGCGGAACAGATCTCTGCGGTGCACCCTGCGGCGGCATGGGCGGAACAGGTCTTTGCGGTATACCCTGTGCAGTGGTGCGCGGACTTGCAACTGCCTGCGGCTGTGTGCGTCTTGGTCTCGGCGGTACAGTACCCAGCGGTTGCACATATCTGCGCTCGGGAATTCTCTTCTTCTGCTGTATGGCTTCGTCATCGGCAGCAGGGGCTGCAACGGCAGCAACAGGTGCCTTTTCGGCCTTGCGCTTCGGCTTCAGCTCTGCTTTCCAATTGGGCTTCACACGAAGCGGATTCGGATACGGCCAATCGAGTGACGTCTTTTTGATGAATCCTTCACAGATGCTCAATGTCGGCGCAAGAAGGAACAGGATGATAACGGCACTGATCAGTGCACCGCGGGCGAGCATAACGCAGACTTCGCTGATAAGTGTAATATCGCAAACAAGAGCGATGCTGCCTGTAGTCGAGAAGAAAACGAGTGCGCTCTGGAAAACGGAATGCATTGCGGATGCCGATGCTTTTTCTGCTGCTTCGTCATTGTTCATGCCGGCAGCAAGATTTTCTCTGTATCGGCTGGTCATAAGAATGGCATAGTCAACCGTAGCGCCGAGCTGAACGCAGGCAATGATGATCGGCGCAATAAAGCTGACCTGTGTTCCCATAATCCACGAAATGGACTGGTTGATGAAAATGGCAAGCTCGATTGCCATAACAAGAATAAACGGGATACTGAAAGACTTGAATGCAATCATAATCAGTAACAGAATTGCAATAACGGATACGGCAGTGGTCATAGCAAGGTCACTGCTTGCCGCTGCTGCAAGGTCTGCCATCAGAACTGCTTCACCGGTTGACATGGTGTCTTCGGAGTATGTTGCGATGATGTGGCGCATTGCATCGACCTGTGCGTTTGCTTCCGCAGAACCGGCATCATAAACCGAATTGATCATAGCCAGACTGTAACCGTCTTTGTAACACAAGTCGGTTACGATCTCAGGCAGGATCGATGTATCGATCGCAGAACCGAGAAGTGTGTTGAGTGCAATGACATCCACAATGCCTTCAAGATCTTCGATTTCCTTCATCATCTTTTCTACATCTTTTGCAGGGGTGTCATCGGGCATAACAAGGAAATGTGTCGATGCCATGTCGAAGTCATCCTTCATCTTGTCAAGCGCAATCAGCGACGGGGTGTCATCGGGCAGGCCCTTGATAATGTTGTAATAAATGCCCAATTGGTCTTTTGCAAGAAATGACGGAATAATCAGAACGATAAAGAGAATGACAAATACTTTTTTATTGCGGAGGGTGAATGCGCTGATGCGATCAAATTTCGGCAACAGTCGCTTGTGCTTGTACTTGCTCAATATCGGACGGAATTGAAGCAGGACGGCAGGGAGAACCGTGAGCACGGATACAATACCGAGAAGAACGCCCTTTGCCATAACGATACCCAGATCCAGACCGATGGTAAGTGACATGAAGCACAGCGCAATAAAACCGAAAACGGTTGTCAGCGAAGAACTCAGAAGCGAAACAAAAGAGGTGTGGATTGCTCTTTGCATAGCGGCAATTTTATCCTCGGGGGTTCTTTTAAGTTCTTCTTCAAAACGGTCAATGAGGAAGATGGAATAGTCCATCGTGACACCCAACTGCATAACAGCGCCGATACAATGCGAAATGAAAGAGATTTCACCCAGGAAAAAGTTTGAGCCCATGTTGTAAACAACCGCGCAGGCAAGTGCATAAAACAGAGCAAGCGGCATAAATAGTGTTTCCATGGTGAAAGCGAGTGTAATCAGCGCAACAATAACCGAGAGTCCTACATAAAGAAAGACTTCCGTTTCAACCAGAACTTTAATGTCGGCAGTTGTTGCAGAAAGACCGCTGATAAAGCACTGCGTATTCAGTATGCCGCGGATTTGGTCAATCGCTTTCAGCGTGACATCATCACTCATTGCGGTTGAATACTGCACGATGAACATGGTTGCATTGCCATTTTTGGAATAGAACAGATCTTTTGCAATGTCCGGCAGAATATCGACGGGAACTGAAATATCAAGAACAGAATCCGTCCACAAAACCTGTGACACACATTCAATGTCTTCAATCTTTTGCTTGATTTTTGCAACATCCTTTGACGGCATATCCTCCAGTATAACAATGGAGCTTGCTGCAAACTGGAAGTTTTCATCCAATACGGACAAGGATGTGACCGATTCAAGATCTTCCGGCAGATATGTAAGCAAATCATAATTGACACCCGTAGCAAAGAAGCCGAGTGCAGACGGAATCAACAACAGAATGCTGATCAATATGATGAGTTTCGGGCGCTTTGTGACAAACACCGCAAG
>JAZOWJ010000294.1:0-5140 GCA_045659125.1 Acutalibacteraceae bacterium | reverse complement strand
ATCACCGTTTAAAATCAGAATATTACCGCCTGCGTGTGCTGAAATAAAGTCCTTTGCCTGCATCACCGCATGTCCCGTGCCGAGCCGTTCATACTGATGCACGGTCTGAACACTGTCGCCCAGGTGTGCTTCCAGTATATCAGCGCCGAAGCCTGTTACAACGCAGATGTCTTCAATGCCTGCCTGCTTTGCTGCAGCAATAACCCAATCAATCATAGGCCTGAACAGCACCTGTGCCATGACCTTCGGCTTGTCGGAATGCATTCTTGTGCCCTGACCGCCTGCAAGGATCACCGCTCCGTTTTTGCTCATATATAAAACCTCCGGGAATGTGAAATATTAAAAATTATTCTGCAGGATTTATTATTATACCATAATGCCCTGAATTACGCAAGCACTTTTTGGCACTATACACATTGCCGAAAATGGCAACATATTTTTAGTCAAGTCGATAAAAATTAAAAATTAGTTTACATTCGGTTGACTTGACGCTTATTTATATATATAATAATAACGATTGTAAAGAACTATGAAAAATGTGCCGCTTGTCGGCACACCGCAATCAAAGGAGGATATCTTATGAATTCTACCCGTTCAAACAAGCGAATGGCAAAGCTCGTATCGCGCTTTGTGCTGGTGCTTGCAATGATCTGCCTGGTTGTCACGGCACTGCCTGCTGACGGCTTTAAGGTCATGGCTGCCACAACCGATGTGTTTGTCGCATCTGACACCACATGGGCAGAGTATGTCGAAAAAGCAACCGCAGGGGATGTTGTCAATGTCAAGCTGACTGCGTCTTTTGTTGTGCCCTACGGTGAAACACTCACAATTCCGCAGGACGTTACAGTCAATCTGTTCATGTGTGGTCAGACCATCTCGATGGCTGAGTATGATAAGTACGAACAGGTCAATATGAATATGATCGAAAATTTCGGTATTCTGAACATCTATTCCGGTGAAACTGCATCGGATAATTCCGGCAGTGCTACCTTGTCGGTTATCTGCAGCCGTACCGCAATGACCGCAACAGGTAGAGATGAAACGGTTGAAAGTAATGTTGTTGTAATCACCAATCACAACAAGCTTACTGTTAACAGCGGTGTGTCCATTTCTGCAACCAATGCATTGGGCTATGATGCTGCAAACAGCAATTGCGGCTCCTTGACCCACACCATGGCAACCGGCGTTTACAATACATCTGTTGGTGCGGAATGTGTTGTGAATGCAGCTTCAATTTCTGTTACCTCTGATTCGGAAGGTATGGCGTATGATACCGATGAAGAAGCCGCAGCATATGCTTATGCACGTGCCATTTTCGGCGGTACTGTTACTGTGAATGGCTCGTCCAATATTACAGCTGTTGCTAAAACTTATCATGATCCGCATCAGAACAGAGCTGACTATGTGTTCAGCATGGAAGAGGCCTATTGTATTGCTTCTGACGGTCAGATCACAGTCAACGGCGGTACCTTCAATGCAAAAATGTCTCATGGTGAAGGCTTGAGCAGCTCCGGTGCCTTGAACAGCACAAACTATCAGCTTGTTGCCGGTTATATGGCAGTACTCGGTTATGTTGGTGTTGTACCGGTTGTAACAGACGGTGACTTCAGTGTTTCTTATGATGTATCTTGGGAAGGTAGAGTCAACAATGAACATAAGGACGATTTCAAACAGTTTACAGTTTCTTATGTCGGCAACGAAGGCTATCTGAAGCCGGGTGTTTATGAGATTGAAAATTACAGAGATAAATGGAACGGGTTGTGTACGAAATATCGCTCCACCAGCGGTAATTATTACGATGAAACCGGTTACCTGCATGCCCCCGGTGCTTCCAATTCCTCCAGCGGATCTGTTGTTAAAACTGTTAACCACGGTGCACCTACCAACAACGGTACACAGAGCAATACCCGTGTGCATCTTGTTTATCGCTTCTGGCAGACCAGTAAGAACAATCTGATTGCTTATGTTGTTTCCGGCACGGATGATTCCCGTATCACACAGAAAGCGGAAATTTACAGCAACGGCAGCCTGCTTAAGAATACTGTTGTTGCAAATAACAGCACCATTACGGTCAGAATGTATGAATCTGCAAACTCCAACTACTGGAAAAAGATCAATGTTGCAACCGCAACCGGTAAAACATTATGGTATAATGATTTTGCCACCTCCCGTTTTGCAGGCGTCGGTTCTGTTGTTGCTGGCGGTGTTGATGGAACATATACAGAAAATAACATCACCAAAACTTATACAGACTATACTTACAAGGTCAGCTCTGCGGATTCCCTGTATGTCTACATTGACTATGTAAGAGTGCAGGCAAGCCCCGTTGCAGCCACCTTCGGTGCCGGTAATGTTGTCAATGTTACCTACACAGGTAAGGCTCCGATCCCCAACGACACTCCCGGCTTTGATGTTGTTGTCAGAAATGCAAACAACAGCGAAATCGTCTGGACGCAGGACTATAACCTTGCAAATGCAGATGATAACTCCCTTGTTCCCGTTGCATATTCCTATGTCAATAATGCCAACCCCTCTGATATCGGCGGCGGACTTCCCGTTAACGCAGGCCGCTATACCGTTACCTGCACCTTTGCGGATGATACCAATATCGACCGCGAGGATCAGGTTTACTCCAAGAACAGAAAAGAGCTTACAACCTCCTTCACTCTGAACATCAACAAGGCTTATGCAACAAGAGGTGACCTTATTGACAGCCTGACCCTGACCTACGGCGAAAAACTCGGCGACAAGCTTTCGCTGAAGACCATGCAGGCCAAGGGTGTCAAGGATGAATACATCGCAGGCTCCTTTGAATTTGCAAACGGCGTTGCCGATTCCGAATCCTACAAGAATGTCTGCAACGACATTGAACTGGATATTCTCTGGAAGCCCGGTGCAGATACAACCAACTATCAGACCACCTCGTTCACCGTAAAATACACCGTGACCCCCGCTGAACTGACCATTACCCCCACAGCTGCAACGGTTGTTTACGGTAACAGTGAATTCAGCACTCCCTACAGTGCAACCATCACGGGTCTTGTTGCAAATGATGCTGCAAATGAAAGCAAAATTGCACAGATTCTTGCTGGTCTTACCTATACCATCAACTACACAGGTTCTGATTATATTGCCTACTCTGCAGGCGATATCAATGCAGGCTCCTACTACATCCAGCCCAATCTTGCAACCGTTCCCACCTTCCTCTCCAATTATAATGTAATTTATAATTACGGTGCAGGATACGCATCCCTGGCAGTTACAGCTCGTCCGTTGACTGTTTCTGCAGTCGCGCAGAGTCGTGCATATGACCCTGCTGATAATACCGCAGTGGTTGACCTGACTATCACCGACGGCATTTATGAGGGTGACATCGTTTCCATTTCTCCCGTAACAGGCGATCTGTCCGTCAATACCGTTGGCAAGCAGTATGTTGAAAACATCGACAAGGCTGTTGCCACCGCAGCACTCAGCGGTGCGGATGCAATGAACTACACTGTTGCATTCCTTGCATTTGAAGACGGTGCTGCAAAGCCGATGGTCGAAATCGTCAAGGCTATGCCCGTTATTACCGTTCCGACCGTCACCGGTACCCGTTATTACACCATCAACGGCAAGCTCAGTGACATCAATCTCAACGGCAATGCTTATACCCCCGAAATTGCAGGTACCTGGAACTGGGATGCTCCCGAAACCAATCCGCAGGTGCTTGTGGATACCTACAAGGCAGTCTTTACTCCCAATGATACAGAGAACTATCTGAACTACGAGGTTGAAATTCCTGTTGAAATTCTTGCCTCCGATGTTCACATTACCTACAATGCAAGCCTGACCTACGGTGATCCCAGACCTGACCTCACCAAGTATACCTACACCTGTGCCACGGATACCGCATTCGATATCAAGCAGGTTACCACCTCGGGTAATATTTATCCCTCCACCACCTATGACCAGTATGACGGTGTTGTTGCAGAGGGCTATGAGGTTAAGCTGAACAATGTAAACTACAAGGACATCAACGGCAACTATAACCTGATTGTTGACAACGGTCAGATTGTTGTTACTCCGAAGTCCATCACCGTTACTGCAGACAATGCAACCATCACCTACGGTGACAGATTCGATGCTGTTACCTTCGGTACCCACACGGTATCCTATTCCGATGATTTCGTCGGCTCCGATACACCCAACTCGCTGACCGTGAACGGCACGGCTCCCGACTATATCTTTACTTCCGATTATAATTACAACAATAATTATAAGGTAGGCAGCTACGTTATTACCGTGGATATGCGTGCGGAAGATATGTCTCCCAACTATCAGATTACCTTTGCAAGCGGTACACTGAAGGTTGACAAGGCGGAGCTTGTTGTTGCAGGTAAAACCATCAATATCAACTACAACGAAAGTGTTGACCTGAGCACCGCTTACACCCTTACAGGTCTTGTGCATGGTGAAACCACTCTTGCACAGGCAGGTATCGGTCAGCCCACCCCCGACACAAGCTATACTGCAGGCTCTCCCGTTGTGGAAGGCGGTTATCCTTACGTGCTTGATTTCTCCGGCATCACATCGGAAAACTATCGTATTTCTACCAAGTCGGGTGTTATCATTGTCAATAAGATCAACCCCGTAATCACCGCATATCCCACTGCAAGCCTTCCGTTCGGCTCTGTTCTTGCAGATGCTGTATTCTCCGAATTCACGGCTTCCGTTGACGGTTATTTCGTGTTTGATGCTGCCGATGCAAAGCCGCCCTACAGCTCCAAGCCTTATAACGAGGATGTTGTTGTTTATACCGCAACCTTCGTTCCTGCTGATACCGTGAACTATAATGTTCTCAGCAACCAGAAGGTCGTGCTGACCATCACCAAGGGCATTGTTTCCGGCGAGCTTCTGATCACAGGCTATCCCATGCAGGGTGAAACCCTGACCGCTGACCTGACAGCTATGACTCCTGCCGATGCAACCTATTACACCTACGAATGGACCGTAAACGGTGCTGTTGTCTCCACCGAGAAAACCTACACCGTTGCCAATGCAAACGAAACGGTTGTTCTTACCGTTTCCGCAACCGGTCCCTATACCGGTACAGCTGCAACCAGCATTGTTGCATCCGAGGCTCTGACCATTGCCGACC
>JAZOWJ010000293.1:0-8525 GCA_045659125.1 Acutalibacteraceae bacterium | reverse complement strand
GCATATCATCACCCGCAAGGGTGCATATCATCAGCCGAAGGCTGCACAGGCTTCCGCAATGATGAGATACAAAGCGTTCCGCTTTGATGATATGCAATTTCTTCGAAATTGATGATATACAAGGCTTCGCCTTGATTTTTACTTTAAAATCCGATTGGCTTGAAAATACTGTTACAAAATACAAAACGGAGTATATTATGCCTGATAACAAAACTTTTGTGATTGTAAAGAAACACATTGACAGAATGGATTATTACGGCTTATTGGCAAGCGGCGCACCGCAAGATGAGTTTGACGGTGAGTCACGGGAAATCAGTATACGGATTCAGCACGGATTGTCCACACAAGAAATTGCAAGCATCATTGCGCAGGTATTCAATGCAACCTTTGATAAGAAGGATGACGCAACAGCTTTCTTGCCCGTTGCGCAACAAATCAAAAATGAGTTGCACCTTTAAAGGAGGTTATACTTTGATTCTGTACAGCATCATCCTGTTTTTTGTTTCCCTTGTTTTTCTTATTCTCGGTATTGCCGTCTGCAAAGGCAAAACTGACCTGATTCATTCTTATCATCAGCAGAATGTGACCGACCAAAAAGGCTACGGCAGGGCATTCGGAAAAACAATGTTTGTATTTGCAGGTGCAATGCTTGCAAGCGGTGGAGTTGCTTTGATCGGAGAAGCCTTTGCCGTGCCGTCTGTGTGTATTCTGCTTGCAGGTCTTGTTGCAGGCTTTGTATGCATCGGCAGAGTGCAGAAGAAATACAACGGCGGATTATTCTGATTATCACATAATGCAAAAAGCAGGGAATTTTCGGTTCCCTGCTTTTTGTTTTATTCTTACAAAGATAATACAATACCATCCAATTCTCTGTTTTCATCGCAGAGATAGACATATACGGGATAGTCGGATTTTTCCTTGTCCATGCCGAGGATGCGGATTATCAAAGTCTTGTCGCAAAGTTCCTTGGCAATGGGGAAATAGTAGGTGTAATGATGATCCTGATGCACCGAGCGGAACGGCGGGCATTCCCAGCCGTTTGCCTGATAGCTCGGGGCACGGTCGGGGGCTGTGATGATTTTTCCGTCTGCCTCCAACAAAGCATAAGCGCCCTCAATGCCGTGTTTTCCGTCCAATGCCACACTGATATAGCAACCGTCCTTCCAATCACTTGCAGGCACTTTTATCTGCATTTCTTTTGCATATGCAACCTTTCTGCCTGCAGGAACAAGGTTGTTCGCTTTCGGATTCTGCAAAGTGATTTCTTTACCGTCTTTTACAAGGGCAATTTTGTAAATGCGATCCAAGGGACACGGCATACGGAAATAACGAATGTTACCGTTAACGGGGTAACGCACGCACTTGCGTTTGCCCTTGACATCAATGACATTGTGCACATCCTGCACCAGCACAGGTGCGGTTTCGGCACGAAGAATATAAACACTGTCCACACTCGTCTTTTTCCAGTCGGCAAGGTCGGCAGAATAAGTGCAGACACCTGTGGGGCCCTGCATCTGAATGCTGTTGCGGAATACCTGCTGTTCGTCGGAATCGAAATAGGTAATTTCCACGCAATCGGCTTCATAAACAGCACCGAAGTCCGCACGCAGGCAGCCGCCCTGAATGCGGTAGCCGCCGTAATGCAGCTTGCTTGTGCCGTCAAAGAAGGTTTCATCCTTGCCGTCGAAGGCATTTTTGCATTCAATACCGCGCAATTGGTAGGTTCTTTGGTTGAAGAAGGCATCCCTTGCGGCCTGCACTTCCGGAATAGCAGTCTCTCCTGCTTTGTCCACTGCCTGTCGTTCAAGGCTGTCGTGATTTTGTGCAAAGAGCAGCGTTTCCAACTGCTGTTCGCTGTTTTGAGGCACTTCGCAAAGGCTGTCTGACGGAATTTCTGCCAAAAGAATGGGGGAACGAAGCGTATTGTCAAAGGCAGAAGCATTATAAACCGTGCCGTCGGGCAGGGTGATATCGCCCTTGCAGGAGACGATTTTGACTTTATCCGCAAGTCCGTCTGCGGTTTCATGCAAGACTTCGTATTCGCAATTCAGCGGAACTTTGTCCGCTTTTTCGGCATCACAAATCTGTACAAGGCTTGCACGGAAGGGCTCAAGGGCAATGCTGACCGTTTCGCCGTAGTCGAAGAAGCCGACAAATTTTTCGTAAGGATGATGCACAAAAACGGCTACCTTTTCGCACTTTGCAAGGCCAATTGAATCGTTCAGCGGAACCTGCATGGTCTTTTCTTCCCACTGCATATTGCCTGTCGCAATGAATCTGCGGTCGGCAGAGCCTCTGACAACGGTATGCTTGGGGTAAGTGTCCCCTGTTAATTCAAACCCGTCCACAAGAATATCGTTCCAACGGCGGTGGAGATTAAAAATACGGGCAAGGTGCGCCTGCTCAAAGTCACGAAGAAGCCACGGATTGCCGTAGATTTCGGGGGCTAGAATCAGATTTCGGCCGAATGCCTGAATAATGAGTTCGTCTTCAAAATATTCATTCTGCGAAGAAATGCACACACCGTGGTCTTCGGTCATGCGGGTCATGTTGGGGGTATTGCCTCGTGACATCATGTAGGCTCTGTGGTGGGGTGCGCAGCGGTCATTGGCAATATGCACATCCACATAGGTTTCCACACCCTCCCACAAAAAGGTGGTGGCATACTGCATCCCCTCTTCACCGAAATCAAGGCGGTGATTGAGAAGAATAAAGTCGGGCTGATAACGACGGCATTCCTGCATCATTTTTACAAAATGAGGTCTGTTTTCGGGCGCAAGTGTACCGCAGACACCGTCAAATTTAAACAGCGCAAAACGGTAGTCACGGGCAAGGCTGACCATCTGTTCGAGTCTTTTTTCGGCACTTTCCTTGGTTTTTCCGAAGCCGTCAGGACCGCCCCAGACACCGAGCCTTGCGTTGAGCTTTTCAGCGGCCTTTGCAACGGGGCCGTAGCCGTTGGGGTACTGCGCTTTTATTTTGGGAGAATCAAAGGTTTCATAGGTTTCACGTGCACCGTCAAGGTTGCCTGCATCCCATGCGTAGATATCAAGCTGCATCCCGTAGGTGCGTTTGAGATAATCAAAATAAGCAAAATTCACAAGGGTCTGTGCTTCGGTCGAGCCTTCGTTTGTGTTGTTGATCCATGAAAAATATTCACTTTTGCTCGGTGTGCTTTCCTTTGCACCCGATTTTCCGTATTTTTCGTTCATAGAGAATCCCTCCTCACCATTTGAGTATATCACATCTGTTTTATTTTTTCAAACAGAAAACAGCACCCTGCCATCCAAAAATACGGGTGCTGTTTTGGTGTTTTTGTCGGTGTTACAAGCGGATTTCGTCCTGCCGACGTTGTTTTTTGTCAATCACAAGCCACAGCGTTCCGCCCACGGCACCGCCGCCGACGGCAAGGCCTGCAAGCAGAAACACCCACCACAGCCGCATGCCGTTTTCGGATTGCGCCTGCTTTTTTACTTCCTCCTCGGTGGGGGCAGGCGCTTTTTTGACAGCCTTGGTTGCAAGGGCAATGCTTTCAGCATGATTATCGCCGAAATCGTCCTGAAAATGCACCTTTGCAATGCCCGTAAGCTCCCCCTCGGCTTCGGCGGTGACATTGAAATTGGCACTCACAGGGGCACTCTGCCCTGCTTCAATCGTGCCGACGAGCACACTGCCCGCGCCGAGCATGCCATCCGTTTCAAAGGTGACAAGCACATTATTGACCGCCGCGCCCCCCATGTTCTGCAGGGTAAAGGACAGCGAAACGGTTTCTCCGATGACACAAGTATCGGGGAAGGTGAGATTATCCCAGACAAGAAGCACCGTCTGGCGGACAGGCAATCGCAGGGTATCGGAATTGGAATAAGGATTGCCGCTTTCGTCCTCGTATTCCACATTCACAACAGCATTGTGAATCCCTGATTTTGCGGTGTGGGCGGTATTGACATACAGCTCCCACACGAAACTCTCCTCTGCTTCCAATTCATCCAGATGCTTCGTTCCCATGCCCTCGCAGGCAACAGCATCCGATTCGGGAGAAAATGTCAATTTAAGATTATACACATCCTTGTCCTGATGGGTGTTGACGATGGTGACGGACACCTTTTTGCGTTCCCCCGGCTGCAGGGCATCATCCTGAATGACATAAGAAGCAACCATCAGGCGCGGCTGACTGCGGTCTGCACTTTCCTCCTGCGTGCTTTGCGATGCATCGGACACAATGACAAAATAGAATCGCTCGGACACGGTGACACTCTTGCCGTCAGCGGTCTCCCCCGTGAATGTAACCGTACCTGCACGGGCACTGATGATATAATCCGCAGTCGAAAAACGGACATTCCCCGTGGCACTGCCGCCTGCAGGGATTTCCCCGAAGCTGTCCTTGCCGACCGTGCCGGGACCGTCCACACTGACGGTCATGGTCACACCATAGAGCTTCGATTTGCCCGTATTGAGTACGGAAAACGAAAAATCCGCCATATCACCCGACACGATTTCACCCGGGACACCGATGCTGCCGACCTCCAGCTCGCTTTTGTTGCTGACAAAAAGACGAATCGTGTCTGCGGCAGAGCCGTCCGAGCCGTCGGGATTGGTAAATGCAACCTGCACGCTTGCCGTGTGTGCGCCGTCCGATGCATTGGCGGCAACCTGCACAGGCAGCTCCCACACATATTCGTCGTCAGCTTCAAGAACGGACACATACTGCGTGCCCGTGCCGACAGGGCTGATATCACCTGTCGGTTCAGAAAAGCTCAGCTTGCAGTATTTTGCAGCGGCTGCTTCACTTTGATTTTTGAGAGTAATATATACCGTTGCCTTACCGCCTGCGGAAAGTCCTTTTTCGGACACGGTGCAGGAGGTGACCATGAGATGTGCACTGTCATGTTCCGATGCGACGGCAGGCACGGTAAAGAGAAATAAAAACAGGATTAAAAATGTTAGTTTTTTCATAATACAAATCCTTACAGCTCTCGGATATTCTCCACAATACTGTTCTTGGTTTCGCGGCGAAGGCGGATTGCAAGGTTGAGCACACACACCGCAAGCAATGCGCCGACAAACACAAACGACGGCCAGAGGGTGATGTGGTGCATGAAGAAGGTGGTCTGCATGATTTTTTCATACACAAAAATACCAAAGCGGAACAATGCCGTGCCGCCGTAGCCGATGCCGCAGCCGATGCCGAAAACATACAGATATTGCAGCCAATACATTTTTCGCAAATCTGCCGCCGATGCACCAACGGCACGAAGTGTGCCGATAATGCGCCTGCTTTCGCGGATTCTTGCGTTGGTGGTGTTGCAAAGGGTTGCGGCGGTGATGCAGAAAAACAGGGCGAGCAGGGCAAACAGCATAACCACCACCTCGGCTCTGTCCTCCTGCATCTGCTGCGCCCATTCATAATTGGAGAACAGATAATAAGAATTGACCCTTGTGCCGACCTCATCAAGCAGCGCTTTGACGGTGGTCTGCGCGGTTTCGTCGGTGCTGTCATACAGGTTTACATCGATGTTGCGCACACCTGCATCAATGCCCAACGCACGCATACCGCGATCAGTCGTCACAACGCAAGTGGTGTTATAAATCCCCTGCGAATGATAGTCCTGCATGCTGTCAATGCCTGCCCCGTCAGCAACCGCCCCGATTTCGATTTCCTTTACAATATGCGTAATCTTGTCTGTGCCGAGATATTCTTCATAGTCCAGCGGTCCGTTGAGCCAGTGCAGGGTCATTTTGTCACCGGGATAAAATGCGTCCTTATATACCACGCGGGTTGCGTTGTCGAGCTCCTTTTGGGTGGTACGCTCCGTAATGGAGCTTGAGCCCCAGCCACCGCCCGGATGCATCTGCATATAATAACCCTTCGGGGCAATCATAATGACCTGCTTGCCTGCATGGATATCATCCATATCCCCTTTTCCCTCGTAGCAGACCTCCAGCAGCGCTTCTGCTGCCTTGTCATCCACCACAATCAGCGGAAAGGTAAATGCCGTTTCGGGCAATTCAAGATCGTTCAGAAATTTTTGCATTTGGGGAAGAACCACCATTTCGGCTGCATCGGGTGCAAAGGTAACAGTGGTATCGAATTCATCCTCCAGGTTTGCAAACTCATAGGCATATTGGCCTGCACATTGCAGCATATAAGGCGTCGGCATGCCTGCATCCAGGCAGACATTGGTGGCACGCGAAACATACACATCCTCAACATATGAATTTGCACGCACACGGTTGACATCGTTCTCAGTGAACCATTGTGTGGAATCATCGACGTTGATCCAACCATACAGATAGCTTTGCTGTGCGGCAAGGTAAAAATCGGTCGGATTGCGGAAGGTGTCGCTGAATTCTTCGACCAATGCGCTCGTGCCCAGGGTTGCAAGCAGAATGCCGAGCGAAAGGAAAATTGCCATGCCGCTCTGCTTTGCGCCTCTTAAACGGATTTCGCGGCTTGCAAGAAGCAGCGGTGCATTGAACTGCGTTTTTCCTTTTATTTTTTTGTGCTTCATACGTACGCTGATGTCGGTATTGCGAAGTGCCTGCATGGGGGTGATGCGGGTGGCATAAAGCAAGGGCAATATCGCCGCAAGCATAACAACCGTCATTCCGAGCAGCGCACTCAGAACAAAAACGTACCACGCAGGCTTAAAGGAATAGCCTTCCCCCAAGAGCTTCACGGTGATAAACACACCCACATAGGAAATCAACAGCCCCACTGGCACGCTGCAAAGGGCAATCAGCAACGCTTCTCTGCCGAAAATATTGACAATCTGCCGTTTGGTTGTGCCGACGGCTCGCAAAAGACCGATTTGCCGTCTGCGCTCCTGCAGATTCATGTTAAAGGCGCTGACAATGCCGAAGCACGAGCCGACCACAAGCACGATCCCGAGAAAACACAGCGTATAAAGCGAATCAAAGCCTGCGGTGTCCTCGGTGGTGTAAAAGCCTTCATAAAAGAACTCAACACCTGCGGTGAGTTTGTTTGTAAAATCGGTTTCATTGTAGAGCTTTGTGACCATCTGCCCTGTCGGCTGATTCCATTTGCCGTAGGTCAGCTCCACAGCCTTGCCGCCGGGTGCAACGGTTGCGGTGTCGGCAAGGTAGGCGGCAGGATAATCGTTATAGACGGTATAATCCTCACGGGTCCGGCCATGTTCATAGCGAAGGGAACGGCGTTTATCGGTTAAGATGCCGACAAGGGTATAAGTCTGCTCCACGGTTTCAAGCACACCGCCGTTACCGTCGGGAATTTCGGTAAACAGGGTGAATGTATCCCCCATAGCCGCTTGCAGCCGCATTTGCGTAAGGGCTGATACTTCCACGGCAATTTCGCCCTGCGTTTCGGGCAATCTGCCTTCAACAAGGGTCTGTCGGGTCATCATGCGAAAATCCTCGTTCGCCACAGCAACGCACATGCCGTGCTCGCGTTCTTCCTCTGTCAGATACACGAAAGCGACATTTTCAGCCGTTGCCGTTTGCACATCGCCGCTGACACTACACAAATCGGCCAAGTAGTCCTTGTTTTCACTGTCCAGCACAATAAACTGCTGTTCGCCCACTCGGTTGAGCCTTCGCTCCTCGGTGCTTTCGCGGGAAGCAAAAAAGAAAAACAAAATACTTGCCGAAAAGGCAATCGACAGAATGATACCGACAATGAGCACAAGATATTGCTTTTTTCGCATTTTCAGATTGCCCGTCGCAAGCTGATTGACGGTGAGTTTATGTTTTCGGTTCATGGTAGGTTCCTTTCAGAAAATTTCTTGACTTTTTCGAAAAAACTGCATATAATAATATTGTAAGAAAATCTGAATTTCAGAAATTTGCAAGAGGTGTTTTATATGTTGGCAGAAATCAGAGGGCGTTCCCAGATTACAATTCCGTCGGAAATCATCAAAAGGATGGGCATTTCCGAAGGCGATAAATTTGAAATCATAGAAAAGGACGGCGGTATTTTTCTTTGCCCCGTTGTTGTTTACCCCAAAGAAAAACTGTTAAAAATCGCAAAACTCATCAAAACAGCCGAACCGCAACTCAACGAACAGCAGGGTTTTGACTCGGTTGAAGACCTGTTTGCAGACATGGGGATAGACATTGACAATGTATAAATTGAAATATACAAAAGAATTTGAGAAAAGTCTCAAATCTCTCACCAAAAACGATCAAAAGATGGTTTTCAACAAGCTGAAACTGCTTGCGCAAGACCCGTTTTATCCGTCCCTGCGTACGAAAAAAGTGCAGGGTTTGGTCGATGTTTTTGAAATGAGTGTGAATATGGACATCCGCATATTATGGAAATATGAAGACGGTGTTATTATTTTGTTGCTCGATGTGGGGCATCACAAGCAAATATTAGGAATCTGAGAGCTGAAAAACAGCTCTCTTTTTTTATCCGAGAGGAGCAATTTTACCGTCCACGATGCGCAGAATGCGTCCCGATTGCTCGGCAACGGATTGGTCGTGGGTAACAAGAATCAGCGTAACCCCCAGTTCACGGTTGACCTCCTTGAGCAGGCGCAGCACCTCC
This sequence comes from Acutalibacteraceae bacterium, assembly GCA_045659125.1. Classification (GTDB taxonomy): domain Bacteria; phylum Bacillota; class Clostridia; order Oscillospirales; family Acutalibacteraceae; genus RUG806. The sequence continues at coordinate 1 of JAZOWJ010000293.1, read as the reverse complement.
C
>JAZOWJ010000292.1:0-7411 GCA_045659125.1 Acutalibacteraceae bacterium | reverse complement strand
AGCCTTTGGGGATGCACCTTTGCAGCTATCCCTGTCCGCATTTTGTCAGACCGATTGCCGACCAATTGCCGACAAAAGTGTCGGCATTTTTGATAAAACATATAAATTAAATATTTGTTTGTCATTTTGTTTGTGTGCATAAAATCCAAAGGTGTGACCTACAATACTGTTGGAGGGATACAGATGACAAACGAAAAACAGAACAAAAGCAATACACAAAAAAAGCACATAAAGGTGAACAGCCTGCCTGCAGACATTCTGCCTCTGCCCTATCATTCCAACAAAAAGGGCACACCGCAGATTGACGACGACACGCAGAATGCAGCAGACATTTACGACCTTTTACCCGACGGCATGTATGACCGATATTCGGATTAACAGAAAAAACCGTACCGTATGCATCAGCGATGATGCACGGTGCGGTTTTCATTTTGTGCTGCATTAACGCAGATAACTATCAAACCAATGGCTTGTGTACTTGCTTGCGCGTGGGTATTTGGGTGTTTCAATCTTCTGCTTTTGTTCATCCAGCAATGTGGGAAAGCCGATCAACTTATTCTGATCGGGAATCACAAACAAATCGAGCACATAATCCTTTTCGACGGGACAAAGATATTCAATTCCGTCATTTTTGAATGTATACCATTTTGCTTCCTGCGGAGGATCAATGCAATAAAAAATCAGCACGGCATCTCCATATCCCCCTCGTGAATTGGCGGATAACATCATACCCGGTTCAAAATACGGCGCAGCACCCCTTACATACCATCGGTTATGAAAAATACGGCTGCGTTCAAACCAACACATGGTTACATATTCGCTGTCTGTTTCGGCAAGAACAGCCATGTAATTTCCACGGATCTGTATGTCTTTAATATATATGCTGTTATAAGGCGCTTCACCGATTCGCTTTAAATTATCTGCAGAATAATCGATGATCTGCTGTTCGATTTTCTCGGTATCGTTTACATGGACAGTTTTTATAAATCTTGAACAAAGAAACACACAGCACAGCAAAACGACCAAACCGATCCATGCGATAATCATATAAAGAAAATAAATCCGGCGGTTCTTTTTGACAATCACTTTTTCGGATTGCTCGGTCGTGAAAAAGGATTCTTCGATTTCAAAAAAGCCAAGCAGTGCATCCAGAGAATCACGGCTCGGATAACCCAGACCGTTTTCCCACTTTGCAACCGCACTGCGGCTGACATAAACCTTGTTAGCAAGCTCCTGTTGGGATATTCCCTTTTCGGTACGCAGCTTTTTCAGCTTTTCTCCGAACTCCATAAAAACACCACCTTTCACCTGCATTATAACACAAATCAGGCAAAAAGTGGTGTTACTTTGATGTTACTTTCAGGAATTCTTCTGATTGATGCCGCTGAATGCAATGCCCTGCATCAAACTGAGCACCAATGCTGCGGCAAGAATAAAACCGAAAGCCGCTTTTTCAAATTCCAATATGGCAAGCACGGCGGAGGCAATCAACGGAATGCCGCCCGTGACAAGACCTGCCACAATGATATGCTCCGTTCTGCCGAGGGAATGTATGACCGATATTCGGATTAACAAAAAAGGGAGGCTCCGACAGTTTTGTCGGAACTTCCCTTTTTACATTTCATCAATCCTACTGCTGTCAGACACCTGCAACACACTCAGAATCAGTGCAGCGGTAAGCAGCAATGCCAAAGCAGCTTTTCTGTATGCAACCACACAAAAGGCTGCACAAGCAACCAGCAGAACACAGCCGATTATCAAGCCTGCAACAACAATGCTTTCCCATTTGCCGAGAGCATGAAAAATATTTGCAACGGTTTCATTTTTTCGCCTTAATACAAGTATAATTACAATCGGGATACACGAAAATACGGCGCAAATCGCAATCCAGTTATTCATTTTTATCTTCTTCTTTCTTTTTTAAATAATCAGACATTGCTTGTCTGTGAAGTTGTCGTAAGTCAAAAGCGTTTCATGCCGCATGCGGACGCTCATCATCACACGCTCGCCGTTTGTCAGCAAAACGGTGTCGTTTTCAATCGCACGGATGTAATGCATATTCACAACAAAGCCCTGATGGGTGCGTACAAAGCCGTGCGGCTGCAAAAGAGCATAGATATCAGACATTTTACCGACGGTTTCGTAATTTCCGCCCGTTGTGTGCACAATCAGATGGCGGTTGTAGCCCTCAATGAAGCTGATTTCGTCGAGCGCAATGCGGTTGCGTTTATTTTGCCATTTCACAACAATGCTGCGGTTGATTTCCTCATATTTTTTGACGGCAAGGGTGAACACGGCATTGAACTCGTCCGCACTTACGGGCTTTGCAAGGCAATAAAATGCCTGCGGACTGAAAAAGTCACAGCAATCGGACACAAAAATGACGATGGTTTTCGGGGAAATTGCTCTTAATTTTTCGCTGATTGCAATGCCGTTGCCGTCGGGAAGCGACACCGACACAAAGGCAAGGTCAAAGCCGTTTGCCTGCTTTTCGTTTTCAAGAAAATCTTGTGCGTTTTCGCAAAGGGTCAGACTCAGGTCGGAATTCGTTTTGTCAAAGTCCGTAATGAGCCGACCCAGCTGCCTGCAAAAAGCAGCATCATCATCTAAAATACAGATTTTCATCATTCACACCTTCCAAAAATGTATTAAAAAAAGCACCTTCGTCACAAAACGAAGATGCCGAAAATAATCCCTTATCCGTTATTGCATGAAAGCGGATAAAATGGCCCCTCGTCTGTTTAAAATTTTCATAGAATCCATGTGCTGTACCATACGTTCTGTCATGTTATCCGCCTCCTTTCGTTTCATTATCTTTGCACTTAAAATAGCACAATCTGATGTTGCCGTCAAGCACAAATGCAAAAGTGTTGAAAAAAGACGCCACATCGTGAAGATGCAGCGTCATTTTGTGATTTTACTTTTTGATAAGCTTTTCCTTGGTGCCGTCGGGGCGAAGCACATAGGTGCTGTCAAGCTGGGAAACAAGGGATTCCTTGAAGGCTGCGACATAGGCGGCACGAAGCACCTTCTGCTCTTCCCTTTCCTCGTCGGTCAGCCCCTCGGCTGTTTTGGACTTGCGTGCAAGTGCATTGATGCGATCAATCTGTGCTTGTGTAATCATGACAATAACTCCTTATTTTCGGAAGGTCTGTAGAAGCCTGCAAATTCTGCAGGATCAAATTCCTTTTCGTAGTCGAAATCATCTTCCTCTTCAGCAAGGAAGTTTTCTTCGGTTTCGTCGGGCATATCGGGCACCCATGCAATAACCTCCACCTTGCGGCAAGAGGACCAGACCATGGGAGTCACGCGGATGGTGTAGCCGCAGCCGTTGGGACAGACCCAATCGGTCATGGGTCTTTCGGGCAGGCCGAATGCGGAAAGAATGGTCATCATGACACCGCCGTGGGTGATAATGGCTGCATTGTCAACCCCCGTTTGCAGCAGACCGTCCACAATCATTTCAAAGCAATTGCGAACACGAATGCCGAAATCCTCGTTGCTTTCGCCGTAAGGGGGTGCGCTTTCACCGCCACCCTTGAGCCATTCACCGAAGGCAGGGTCACTTTGCAGCTCCTCGGCGGTCTGACCTTCAAATTCACCGAAATCATATTCGATCAGATCCTCAAAAACAAGCGGCTTGAGATCGGGAAAAATCACCTCTGCGGTCTGTGTGCAGCGCTTCAGGGGGCTTGACAGCACGGCTGTGACAGCAGGATAGCCGTAATCATCGCGCATTTCCTCGAGCTGCTTTCTGCCCTCGTCGGTGAGGGAAACATCCGTGTGTCCGATGTATCTTCCTTCAACGGCACCCTTTGCAAGTCCGTGACGGATGAGGTGAATTTTGTAGGTTTTCATAATGAATTCTCCGTTTTGTATTTACAGGTTGTGTATTTTATGCTATCATTATACAGAAAGTTAAAAGGAGTGAGCATAATGACCGCTGATTTTGCAAACAAATTAAGTGATTTGCGCAGAGCAAAAGGGGTGAGCCAAAAGGAAGCCGCCACCGCGCTTGGGGTTTCGCAGGCACTTTTGTCGCATTACGAAAAAGGGATACGCGAATGCGGTCTTGCTTTTGTGTGCAGAGCTGCCTCCTATTACGGCGTTACTGCAGACTGGCTTCTGGGGTTGAGTGATACCCGACTTGGCGCAAACGAGATTTTTGATGCTGAGAGCACACCCGAGGATGAGCAGATGCATCTGCGAACGATTCTGAGGTGCTTTGTGCGACTGAGTGAAGAAATGAGCAGCCGCGGTGAAACCGCAGAGACTCTGTTTGCGGACTACATGTCGCTTTCTGTTTACCGTTTTGTGGCAGCACTGCGCCATGCAGACGGCAATGCAGACAACTGGATGACCCTTGACCGCACGGCAGCCAACCGATTGTCCGGGCTTCTGCTTTCGGAAATGACACAGGATTTTCCGCAGCTGAGGGATGCACAGACCGAGCCCGAAAGACCTTTGTGCTTTCAGACACTCATCGAGCATGCAGAGCTGCTTGTGCGCGATGAAACCGTCGGAATGCTGCGCAAGGCATAAATATAATAACATAAAAACAGCCGGATTGCAACGGCTGTTTTTTTTAATTGGCAGAAAAGTGGCAGAAGCAATTTATGGCGAACAGAACAAGTCATACCGAGGAGGGGCAGTCCTATTCACGCATAACATAAAGCTGCGAAAGCATAATTTATACACCTTGACTTTTTTGGTATGAATTATTATAATTTTTATGTAAAGGAGGTACGGATTGTGACCAATAAAAATTTTACATCGGAGGAGCTTCGCAGCTTTGTTGCCACCTTTGCCAAGCAAAACGGTAAGCAGCGCAATTACAGCCCCGAGTTCTCCGAAACAAAGCAAGTGATGTTGAATTGATGATTTACACGGGTTCTGCACGGGATTTTTCATCCCCGAAGAATGTGTTGTAACCTTGTTGAATCATTCTAATACAGCTTCGGGATGAAGCTTAAATGCTGATAAAGCCTTGATGAAAAATCCTGTGCAGATCAAAAAGGGATCTGTATTAAAAATCATCGAGGTGTTTATTGTGAAAAAATCAAACAGATTATCTAAATCAAGGTATATTCTTTTTCTTTTGCAGCCGTATTGGAAATACGGAAAATGTTATATTCTTACCGTTTTGCTGATGTCTGCTGTGCTGCAGCCTGCTTCTGCCTACCTGATCGCCCTTTTGCCGCAAAAGGCAATTGATGCGGTGATGAATGATACTGCGTACAACGAGGTCATTCTCTTGATTGCTCTGTTTACAACGTTTATAGTGCTGGTTTCTGCAATTGAAAAGGTGATTCAGATGGCCTACACACAGATGACGCTTGTGAAGGTCAGCAACAAAATCAAGAATGACGTCAACCGCAAGGCATTGTTCACGGATTTCAGGTATTATGACAGCCCCGATTTCTTTGTGAAGTTCATTTTTGCACAGGACAATTATCCGATTCAGGCGCAGAATGCAGTGATGCTGTTACCCGATTTACTGCGAGGACTCGCTACGGTTATTGCGATGACGGCAATGATTGCCGCAACGAGCCCTGTGCTGCTCGGCATTACGGTATTTTTCGTTCTGTTGAATGCCGTTGCAGGACTGCCCATTATCAAGCCGACAGCTGATTACGAGGTAAGCCTTGCTGATGCATGGCGGCCGATGGAATACGCATCCAGAGTACTGAAAACAAAGGAAAATGCTGCGGAGCTGCGTGCATCCGATGCAGGAATAAAGCTTTTAAAGTCGGTGCATACTGCAATGGAGCGATTTCAGAGGGTATACAAGCTGTTCATACACAAGGTAGCACCCTTTCACCTTTTGCAGGGTGCAGTGGAGCCCTTGCAGTCTGCCTGCATTCTTGCTTATATTATTTTCTTTGTAATAAACGGTGATAAATCACAAATCGGTCTGTATGCTTCCCTCTCCGTTGCATCAACCACCTTGGCTTCAGGGCTGAACGATGCAGTCAGCAGCCTGATTCAGCTTCTGCAATGCATAACGAACGGTGAAAAAATTGCAGAATTCTTTGCCGCCGAATCTGTCATCGAACCGCACAGGAAAAATGCATTGCCTGCTCCCGAGGGCAAATATGAGATTGAATTGAAAAATGTGTGCTTCGGATACGAGAACACTCCGATGCTGCTTAAAAATTTCAATCTTCACATCAAGCCCGGGCAAAGAATTGCCATCGTCGGCGATAACGCAGCAGGCAAAACTACGCTGACAAAGCTTTTGTTGCGTTTATATGATGTAAACAGCGGTGAGGTGCTGATTAACGGAATGAATATAAAAGAGTATGACATTCATCAGTTAAGATTGAACACAGGAACGGTCTTTCAGGATGTCCGCGTGCTTGCAATGAGCCTGCGTGACAACCTGAGCGTATACAGTGATGCATCCGACGAAAAGCTGCTCAGTGCGCTTGACAAGGTCGATCTGAATGAGGTATTGCAAAAAACAAACGGAAATCTTGACACAATGGTTTCGCGTGAGTTTACGCAGGACGGCATTGCCCTGTCGGGCGGCGAAGCACAAAAGCTGATGCTTGCAAGGCTGTTCACAAAGCAATTCGGCTTGCTGATTCTTGATGAGCCGTCCTCAGCTCTTGACCCGTTGGCCGAGGTCAGAATGATGCAGAACATTCGTGATTTATCCGCAAATGCAACAACACTCATGATTGCACACCGCCTTTCGACCGTGCGTGACTTTGACTGCATTTACAATATGCAAAACGGAAAAATCATTGAATTCGGCACCCATGACGAGCTGATGTGCGCCAAAGGAAAGTATTACGAAATGTTTGTAAGCCAAGGCGAACGCTACGGGAAATAAGCCTTAAAAAATTATAATTAAACAAGTGAAGCCGTCTGTGAAAACAGACGGCTTTTCGCTTTTATATAGCTTTTAATTAACAATAAAAAGACAGTAATTTAATACAATTCTTTATTTTTCCAATCCTCACGCGTAATGGCATACACAAGCATATCACAAGAACGGTCATCGGTGTATTGCTTGATTCGCTGCATACCGATGCTGTGTGCAGTGGAATAAGATGCAACATTGGAAGAAGTCATGTAAGAATAAAGACAATCAAAATCCGTCTTTGCAAATGCCCAGTCACGCACGGCACCTGCCGCTTCCCTTGCATAGCCTTTTCGCCAATGATCCTTGCGGATATGATAGCCGATTTCGGGCAGCTGCACACCGTCAATATTCTGCATGGTGATGCCGCAATCGCCGATAAATTCCCCGTTTTCCTTCAGCTCAATCGCCCACAGACCGAAGCCGTAATCTTCATAATTCTTCAGATTCCATTCGATCCATCGTCTTGTTCCCTTTTCGTCATAGGGGGACGGATAATGCTGCATCGTTTCGGCATCGGAAAGAATTTCATACAATGCATCA
>JAZOWJ010000291.1:0-11122 GCA_045659125.1 Acutalibacteraceae bacterium | reverse complement strand
CGACATGGCTACGATCCGACTTGGTTTACTCCAGTTTTTACCCGCATCATCGCTTTTTATATGAAACATCCGTTTATAATTTTCACAATAAAGCATATGCAAACAATTTCCGTCTGCAATCAAAGTCGGATTATTTGCGGCATTTCTTCCCTTTCCACTGACCGGAATCATTCGTTTTGACCATGTTTTCCCGTAATCTTCACTGACACGCAAACCAACATCAATAACCGACCAGTCAGAGTCCTGTCTGCACTCATAGCAAGCAACCATCGTGCCACTCTGCAATGTAACGATGCCGGGAATTCTGTAAACTGGATAATCAGATACCCCTGCTTTATCAAACAAGGACTCTTCAAGAATATTACAATTCAATATTTGCATAAAAACCTCACAAAAAATAATGAGCTGCCGAAGCCGACAGCTCACATTTTTTAATTATTCAGCAGTTACTTCTTCTGCAGCAGCAGCTTCAGCAGCTTCGTTTTCCTTTGCCTTTGCGATCATTTCGTCAATAGACATGGTAACGGGAGCATCGTCGATTTCTTCTTCGACAACTTCTTCAACTTCCTTAACAGGAGCTTCAAGAAGAGCCTTGATGGAAAGGCTGATGTGCTTCTTTTCGAAGTCAACCTTCAGAAGCTGAACTCTGACGGTTTCGCCGATGGAAAGAACATCCTGGGGCTTTGCAATGCGTTCATAAGAAATTTCAGAGATGTGGATAAGACCTTCCATACCGGGGAAGATTTCAGCAAAAGCGCCGAAGGTGGTAAGAGAAACGATCTTTACATCAAAATCACTGCCAACGGGATAATCTCTCTTGAGAACTTCCCACGGATTGTCTTCAGTTCTCTTATAGCCGAGAGAAATCTTCTTCTTTTCAGTGTCAAGACCCTTGATATAAACATCAACAACATCACCGACGTTGACGATTTCAGAGGGATGCTTGATGCGCTTCCAGGAAAGTTCACTTCTGTGGATCATGCCGACAACATTGCCGCCGAGATCAACAAATGCACCGAAATCAGTAAGAGAAACAACAGTGCCGGTGAAACGATCTTCAACAGCAGCGGTTTCCCAGAACTTAGCCTGAGCAGCCTTATTCTGTTCTCTGGCAGCGTCACGGATAGAACCGACAGCGCCTCTTCTTCTATCAAATTCAATTACCTTGAAAACAACTGTCTTGTCGAGCATTTCTTCAAGACGGCCGTTTCTCGGAACAGTGGACAGGGATGCAGGGATGAAAACGCGGAAGCCATTGGAGAAAACAATAAGACCCTTACTGATAACTTCAACAACAGTACCTTCAAGAATTGCTCCGTCCTTAGCAGCCTGTTCAATTTCCGCTCTGCGCTTCTTCTCGTCAAGGCGCTTCTTGGAAAGAAGAATTGTGCCTTCAACGTCATTGGTCTTCATGATGAAGAGTTCAATTTCATCGCCAACCTTGAGTTCCTTCATGGGGTTAGCAGAGGGATCAGCACTGTATTCATCGAGCGGGATAATGCCGGTCTGTTTACGACCGATGTCAACCTGAATTTCATTGGGTGCAATGTGCATAACAACACCCATAACAGTCTGGCTGTAGTTCAGGTTTTTGTAGGATTCTTCAAGACCCTGCTCGAAGGACCAATCTTCTGTTGCCTCAGCAGCCGCATTGAGAGCATGTCCTTCGCTCTCGACTGCCTGTACGGCGTTTTCATTGATGATGTCGGACATAGTTTTTTGTACCTCCTTTATTATACAAACAGGCGTTGATGCGCCTGCAGTAAGCCCGATGGACTTTATGGCGGAAAAATCGATATCCTTTAATTCCTCCGCGCTTTCGATCTGATATGTTTTACAGATCTTGCTGCACAGCTGCGTCAGCTTTGCAGTGTTTGATGAATTCTTACCGCCGACAACAATCATGCACTCATTTTCAGCAGCAAGAGCCATTGCTTCTTCCTGTCGTTTGGAAGTCGCAGAACATATTGTATCAAATATTTTCGGATTTGTACATAGTAATTTTGGATTTTTTAAACTTTTTTTTAACTCAACTGAATTATATGTCGTTTGCGAAACAACAATTGGCGCTTTTTCGTTTTTGTTTTCAATTATTTCAAGAATACCCTCAAGTGCATCGTTATTCTCAAAGACATAAGAATCGGCATTGCAACAGCTGCGAATACCAACAACCTCAGGGTGAGATGCATCACCTGCAATCAAAACAGGGCTTCCGTCAAACGATTGCTCATGTACAATCTTACGAATTTTATCAACAAACGGACAGGTTGCGTCAAGATAATTTATCGAAGTCTTTTTTAATTTTTCAATGATTTCTTTTTCCACACCATGCGTGCGCAATACGAGTGTATATCCATCCGGTACATCATCTATGCTTGCAACAACCTTCGCACCGCGTTCTTCAAGCTGTGAAATAAACAAAGGATTGTGAATCAGCGGTCCGAGCGTGCAAACAGGTATTCCCTTTTCAAGCAATTGCTCAACAGCTTGCACAGCTCTTGCAACACCAAAACAGAAGCCTGCTGTCTTCGCCAAAGTTAAAGTCATGTCACAGCCTCCGCCAATTTCACAATTCTGTCCGTAATTTCATCAATAGTCAGACCGGTGGAATCAATTTCAATGGCATCTGCCGCTCTTTTAAGAGGCGCCGCAGCACGGTTGGAGTCATTATAATCACGCTGTCTGATTTCAGCAAGCAAGGTATCATAATCAACCGGCGTTCCTTTCTGCTGAAGTTCAAGAAATCGCCTGCGTGTTCTTTCTTCAGCCGTAGCAGTCAAAAAAACCTTTACCTGCGCATCAGGCAGTACAACAGTACCGATATCCCTGCCATCCATAATGCAATTTGTGGAGTTTGCAATATTTTTCTGCAAATCAAACAAATATGCGCGCACTTCAGGTATAGCTGAAACATTGGAGGCTGCCATCGAAGCTTCGGGAAAACGTATATCTCGCGACACATCCTCTCCATTCAGAAGAATATGCTGCTCTCCGTTCATATATGTAAGCTCAATATGAGCATCATACAGCACTGAAATTACAGCCTGTGCATCGTTCGTAGGCAGTTTGTTACGCATGACATGCACACCGATTGCACGATACATAGCACCTGTGTCAACATAAACATATCCGAGCTTTTCTGCTACTCTGCGGGCTATTGTACTCTTTCCTGCACCGGAAGGTCCGTCTATTGCAATATTGATCATATCTGTTATCTCCTTAATCACTTGCTGCGCTTACACCTGCAAGATTGCCGGTGGCAAAAGCAATCTGCAGATTAAATCCGCCTGTATAAGCATCCACATCAAGTACTTCACCGGCAAAATACAAGCCTTTTAGCATTTTCGATTCCATTGTTTTAGGATTAACCTGAGAAACACTCACACCGCCTGATGTAATAATTGCTTCTTCTATCGGTCTTTTCTTTGTTATTGTTAATGGAAGTTCTTTTATCAGTGCACCAAGGGCCTGACGATCATCTCGCGTAATCTGATTCACACGCAAATCAGAGGGAATCTCAGACAAGCGAACAATAACAGGAATCAAGCTCTTTGGTAACAATTTAGCCAGTGCATTGGCCAGAGCCTTGTTGGGCATTTCAGCAAAATCGCGCAGAATGCGGGCATCCATCTGCTCGTGTGAAAGTGCAGGCTTGAGATCTATAAAGAACTGATATCTGTCAGGCTTGATTTCAGGCAAGTGTGCAGATGCACTAAGAACAATCGGACCGGATATACCGAAATGCGTAAACAGCATTTCACCGAAATCTGAATAGACTTCGCTGAATTTTTCATTGTCATAAACAGTGATGCGAACATTTTTCAATGCAAGCCCTTGTGCTTCTTTTACCCATTTTTCCTGCGTTTCAAGAGGAACCAAAGAGGGATGCGGTTCAACTATGCTATGACCGGCCTGCTTTGCAAGGATGTATCCGTCACCTGTTGAACCTGTCAAGGGATAAGACATACCGCCGGTTGCAACAATCACTGCATCGGCCTGATAAACTTTTCCGCTTTCACATTTAACACCCGTTGCCATACCATCATTCTGAAGCAAGGCAACCACACGCTCTTCAAATCTAGTTACACCATTTTGCCTGCAGAATTTATCCAAAGCGTCAACCACGTCCACGGCTTTGTCTGATTCAGGAAATACACGATTTCCTCTTTCGATTTTCATTGGCACACCAAGATTTTCAAAAAAATCAATTACATCATAGGGCATCATTCTTGAAAAAGCAGAATACAAGAATCTCCCGTTTGACGGGATGAAGTCCATAAGATCATTCAGCAGTGTGCACGCATTTGTGACATTACAACGACCCTTCCCTGTTATCATCAATTTTCTGCCGGGACGGCTGTTGCGTTCAAGCAATAACACCTTCGCCCCCTGGGCAGCTGCCTGTCCGGCTGCCATCATGCCTGCAGCACCGGCTCCGATCACAATAATTTGTTTACTCATACTGTTTCGCCTTTCCGGATAATATTAAATATTATACATAAAACAATTTCCGATTGCAAGACAATAAGACATAAAAAAAAAGACTGCATCAGCAAATACTGAAGCAATCTGTTACATATATATTTTTTTTATTCGAGGCCGAAGCTTACCGACAGGGCCTGATTGACACGACTCATATCCATTGAATCAAGACAACCCATATGCTCACGCAAACGGCGTTTATCAATAGTACGAACCTGCTCAAGAAGAACAATGGAATCCTTTTGCAAACCGCAACCGTCTGCATTGACCCGGATATGTGTCGGCAGCTTTGTTTTATCCTTTTGACTAGTAATTGCAGCAGCAATTACAGTAGGGCTGAATTTATTGCCGACATCATTCTGAACAATCAAAACAGGCCTAATACCACCCTGCTCAGAACCGACAACAGGACTGAGATCGGCATAATAAATATCTCCCCGTTTAACAGTCATGTACATAAACTCCTTTTTATTCCGATTCACATTATCTATTATGAACAGGAATCAAAGAAATAAACGCGCCTGTTAAAATAATCAATCCTCGTCAAAAATCTGTTCAAACACAGATGCTACACGATCAAACAATGCATCATCGTCGATTGTGGAATAAATCTCTTTTCCGTTTTCACCTTCCGAAAAACGCAGAAGAACCACTGAATCATCATTTGTTTGAAGCAATGCTGCAAATTCTTCACGATCCACAACGGCCATTTCCAGAAATTCAAAAATTGCACGATTTCCGTCCTTATCTGCAAGAATAATGCTTCCGTCTTTATCGCCGACTTTTACAAAATCCATTGTGCAACACCTCCGTTTTTATTCTACTTCATTTTCAGCTTTTGTCAAGTATTATGCACCTGTAATACGGATATTTTCAACATTGTCACAATTCGCATAAACAATATCGCTGATAGAAAGTACCGACTCATCATTCAGCATTTCATCTTCAACAATAATTTCGACTGCTGATTCATCAATTTTACAAATACAATCGCTGCTTATTTTGGCAGTAATCAGACTTTCCACTTCATTTTCAAGAAGAATAGAAGAGTTCAACGCACTCAACTCCAGCACCGCTGCAACTGCAGCTTCCGATGAAGGATCACATGAATCAATAACAGTCTGCAGCGTTTCAACAGCTTCGTCACGTGCCGTTGTCCGATCAAGCTTTGCTGCTGCAAAATATTCTTCAGCACTTTTCTCAGCTGTATTATCAACATATTCTGCAGCACCGAGAACTTCCTGTTGAGATGTTTCATTGGCAGGTAAATTATCACCATCAATCATGCTTTCATTGCCTGAATAGTACCAATTTACAAATACTGCAAGACCGAGTGCTGCAACCATTGTTGCCATAACTATTTGTTTTTTCCCGATAATCATATTCACAATTTATTCCTCCGCGCATCAATTATTTTCTGAATATGTCGCTACATGAACCCTGTTTGCTGATATCCCCAGACAAGAAGTCAATAATGCCGTCACTTCATTTCTGACCTTCGCACTAGATGCGCCCTCACAGGCAACAGCCACTCCGCGAACACGCGGTGTTCGTATGCGTAAGGCCAAACCGCCTTCACTGCCGTCTGCATTTTCAACAATTATATATTCCGAAGAACACTCTTCGCTGTCTGCATCTACATTTTTCGCATACTCCGTCTCTTCAAGAAGATCAAATGTAATACAAATCTTCACCTTTCCAACACCATCAACAGACTTCAAAAATCCTTCCAGTCTTTTTTCAAGCTCGCTCTCAAGCGTATACACTTCTTTTGTGGTATCAGTTTGCTTTGTTGGTGAGGATACAAAAAAATCACTGCCAGACAATATCAACAAAGCAAAAAGTGCGCAGACTATAATTATAACTTGCATCTTGTTCTTCTTACAGAATGAAATCACGGCTTCAGGACTTTTATTTGCTTTCATTTTTCACCTCCTGCAAAACGACGAGTTGACACTCTGCAAAATTTTCTTCCATTACTTTTTGCAATCCGGTTATATTTTCGCATTCCGAAAAGAGACTGATTCGAATCTGTTTTATTTGTATGCACTGCTCGGACAGAATATCCGCATCCACATCAATTTTATATTCACCCTGATAATACAAATCCAGAATAGCTTTAACTTGTTCAACAACTGCTGTCTTTGTTTCATTCAGCAATAAATCATCAGCAATGTGATTCTGCGCAGTGATTTCATCCTCTGATATGATTGTTCTTTCAAACATTTCATTGAAATCAAAATCGAAAGAACACAAGGGTGCGAACACCAAAAACAGCAATATGAATCTGATAACAATTTTAACCGTATCAGCAATTCGATCCCTCGGCAACAGCATATACAAAACCGTTCCGCCGATAGAAAAAGCACAAATATTTATTAACCAAGCCTTGAGATCTTCCACTGTATCACCCCATACCTGATATGATTACAAGTATTGCGACAGCTATAATATATAAAAACACCTGAAAAAACAGCACTGCACTCATTATCATCATTAAGCCGTCAAAGGATTCCGATAATTTCTCGTCGAATTCCGATCCTGTCATTGCACAGGCAGTATTGAATAATTTCAAAGCGATTTTCCACATCAAAAGTTCAATCAATGTCGGAATGTTTATAAATACTAAAATTATAATCGCTAATATGCCAACAGATGATTTTAATAGTGCTAAACTACTGACAACAGAATTCAAAGCATCCGACAGCGCTCCACCGACAACAGGTACAGCATTACCGACAACAAATTTAATACCTTTAACAGCTACTGTGTCCGCACATCCTGCTATTACTGATTTCACAGATAATAAAGCCGAAAATAAGACTGATGTAAAAGAAAGTATGTATGTATACCCTTTTTTAATCAGCTCTGCAATACGATCAGTCTGCACAAGAGACGAGATGCTTCCGCACACGGAAAGAGTGATGTATACCGAACTTACGACAGGAAGGCTTGTCCTGAACAGAGAAGTCAGAACTTGAGCGATTGAAAAGCAAAAGCTCTGAAAGCATACTGCTGTTGCAGGCTTGCCGCTTGCAGCAACAATGCCTCCGAGAATCGGTATCAGAAGCTTTGTAAAATCTGCAGTGGCAAAGCATGCGCTTAAAACATCAGAAATACAGCTTGTGACAGACAGCATCAGCATCAATGCCAACAAAAGACTTCCGACAGAATGGATCAATTCCGACACAGAATCATTTGAAGAAGCAATGGAACGAAGCACACTCAAAGTAAGCATCAAAACAAATGCATTCAATATGGTTTTGATTGGTGTTTTCATTTCATTGCGACACAAAGCTAAAAATTGTGTGACAATATTCTTAAAATCCAGATTCAGAATTTCATCAACAGAACCGTTCTCAATTCCAATATTTTCAAGCAATTGTTTCGTTTGATTATCAGTTTCCTCAAGCATAATTTCATAATATTGCTCCGCGGTCTGGGTGGCATAAGCTGAAACTGAAAAACAGACAAACAAAATTAAGACAAGCAATAACTTTTTCACAATAAATTCTCCGCAATTGCAGTTATTAAATTATATATGGCTTCAAAAACCGGAATTGCACTAATAAGAATCAAAACTTTGGCTGTAAGTTCAAATTTTACAGCAAGGGCATTTTCTCCGGCATCCTTACAAAGTTCACAAATCAATCGTGAAACAACTGCGATGCCGCTTACCTTGATTAAAACATCTTTAAAATCAATGTCGAGTTTTACAGATTCGGATAAATCCGTGAAAATTTCAAGTAAATTTTCAATATACGGCAGTATAAAAAGCAAAAGAGCTGTAGTTGCGCAAACCTCAAGCACAAAAGCAAAATCTGCCCTGTCTTTTTTTAGCAGCACAAAGGCGATTGCCGAAATCAGTGCGACACCTGCAATTTTCAGAATCAAAGGTCAAACACCGACCTTATGTAAGAAAAAAGGGTTGAAATAAAGGGAAGAATCATCATTAAAGCAATAATGAGACCTGCTATAGTGGTAATCATTGTATATTCTTCTCTTCCGCTTCTGGTTAGTATCTGATTCAACACTGCAACAATAATTCCAACTGCTGCAATTTTAAAGATAACATCAATTTCCATTTACAACTCCTGTAAATCTCCTGCAATCAGCATAATAAAATAAATAAAAGCGCACCTAACAATAAGCTTCCTGATAAGCACATTTTGCCGTTTTTTGCTATGCATCTGTTTTTATCATCGATAATGTTATTGCAAAGCATTGAAAAGTGATCACAAATGCGTCTTTGTTCTTCAAGCGAGCCGAGACCGAACGATGACGAAAAGGACTTAATTTCTTCAACTTCTTCCTGCGTCAAGAAATCTGCTCCGATTCCCTGCACGGCTTCTTTCCAGGCCAACGCAAATGATTCCCCATTCTGCATTTTCATATAAATATCTTCAGTAAAATCAGGAAAAACTTCTCTGTCATATATTATACGAAACAAATCTTTTACTTCAGGTTTAATGCCGCTTAAAATAAAATTAATTGCTACAAAAACTTGACTAAAATTTTTTAGCATTGAAATAGATTTATATATTTTTACAAACTGCATCAAAACTACACAGCAAGGAACACAGCAGCATAAAATCAGCAGCAAGCTTCGCATTGCGTCAACTCCTGAATGTCAACAATTTCACTGATTGTACCGGGAACAGATAAAGGATCAAGAAAAATCAAACGCTCAAAAACATACCTTTCATGCAGCACCCTAAAGCATTTCTTGCAAAACAATTCTTCTTTTGTTCGGGCATGCATAGAACAAATGAATTTCACACCGCTGTTCAGACTGTCAAGTATTGCATCCGCTTCCTCCGGAGATCCGATTTCATCACAAATAATAACCTGGGGTGAGCATAATCGTAAAGCTGTGTTAATTCCTATTGCTTTTTGCACTCCGGATAAAACATCAGCACAGGGGGATTGAATTAAGCCCTTGGGAAAAATTTCATTTCGTTCGTCAACAACTGCCGTGCGAAAGAATTGATTGTAATGACCGCTTGATAAATTCTCTGCTATACTTCTCAACACAGTAGTCTTACCGCTTGCAGGCGGACCAATAATCAAAGTCGAACAAATTCTGTTACTTTCAAATACGAAGTCCGTTCGCATCTTAATATTGCGAGCAATGCGAAGACGAACTGAAGAAATATAAGATAAATCAGACGGTGCATCATACACCGTTCCTAAATTACCGGTTATCGCCATCCTGTTTCCTTTGTCGAGGCTTACAAATCCTCTTTTTAATTCATCATCATGAGCATAAACGGCATAACCGCAAGCACGCAGGACTGCATCTTTGACTTCTTCAAAAGACACATTATATGTATTTGCATTACATTGATACAGACAATCTCCGCAAGGACTAATGAATCGCGTTCCATCAGTGCAAACAACATATAGTGCTTGATTCACACGTAAAACAATTTCCATTGTTTTCTCTTTAATATCCTGCGAAATACGCATCAATACAGATGCAGTATTCTTATGCAAATATTTACAAATTGCGTTAAAAGCCTGCATTGCTCATCCGCCTTTCTTTATAGTCATGTATATGGCGGCATGTCCTGATTTATGCAAAAAAATATATTGCAAACAAATTCTGATTATGTTATATTTATAATAATTATCCATTTTATAGGAGTTATCATATGTTTTCAAAGCAACAAAAAGCAGAAACTAAAAATGTCAGTTCCAGGTTGAACAAAAAAAGCAGCTACCGGATGTCGGATGCTGCATTTTATGCATGGATTGCTGCCATTCTGGCAGTGTTTGTATTGTATATTGTTTATCTTCTGCAAATGCAAACAGTCGCCGGTGGTACAAATACTGTTATGCGCATGGACCTCTACCACCAGTACGGTCCGCTCTATGCTGAGCTTTATGACCGTTTGACGTCCGGTGAAAGTTTGATTTATTCATGGAATTCAGGTCTTGGCAGCAGTTTTCTCGGCAACTTGTTCAATTATTGCTGCAGTCCTTTTACCCTGTTAATTCTGCTGTTTGGGCATTATTATATTCCCGAATCCATTGCGCTGATTATTCTTCTTAAAGCAGCAGCCGCAGCATTTGCTTTTACATTTTTTATAAACAAAATTTATGGCTCACGAAAGACGAGCATTGCATTTGGCCTGTTGTATGCTTTCAGCGGTTACTTTGTTGCTTACTCATGGAATGTGATGTGGCTGGACGCCTATCTCATGTTTCCGGTTGTTATGCTCGGCATTGCCTACATCATTCGCAAAGGCAAACCGGCTGTATATATCGCTGCTATGACATATACCATGATTACCAATTATTATATGGCATACATGGTCTGCATACTGAGCGTAATTTATTTCCTCTATTATTATTTCAGTTATTTCAAGCTTACATCAAAGCTCAAGGAATGCTCACAATCAGATTCACAGCAAGGCGGTTATCTCGGAGAATTGCGCAATTCCAGGTTTATGGCAGCAGGGTTCAAATTTGCACTTTCTTCCATTCTTGCTTTTATGTTAGCTGCTTTTGCACTGCTGCCTGTGTATTTTATTCTTAAAGGAAGCTCTGCAACCAATTCATCCGGTGCACCGGACTTTGATTCATGGAGTGAATATTTTAATATTTTTGACTTTCTTGTAAATCACCTTGCGAATCT
>JAZOWJ010000290.1:0-7734 GCA_045659125.1 Acutalibacteraceae bacterium | reverse complement strand
ACAACTCCTTGGCTCACAGAACGACATGGCTACGATCCGACTTCGACAAGGCTCGTGCCAACTTTGCAGACAACCTTGCCAAGCTGCAGGCTACCGGCTGCAAGGTATTTGACATTGTTTGCTACGGTGGTGAAATGTTCCCGCTTTGCGCAAACTACGACACCACCAACGGTGACGGCATTGTGCATGCAGCTTCTGCATCCATGGGTGCTGCCTTTGCTGCTCCCGGCGAAGCCTTCCCCGAGGATTATGTTGCTGCCGGCACCTATTGCTCCGACCCGACCCACAACCATATTTCTCCTGACAGAAATGCCGATGCAACCGCAGGTCTGCTGCCCTGCAGAACCTGGTACATCAAGAATCAGGCACACGAAAAGCTGCCTTTGAACGATGTGGCTCTGAAGATGGCATTCGATATCATGTGCGATGAAAACATCAACGATGTTTATTCCCGTCCCGATGTTTATCCGCAGTTTAACGAGGGCAGACTCACCGATATGGCTTATCTGTATCTTGCAGCATGGGACGAAGCCGACAAAAACGAAATCGGCATTGCACAGACCCATGCCATTGAGGCCGCCGTCAAGGAGGTCAACAAGCAGCTCGGCCAAACCGTTGTTGTGACCGCAGAATGGAACGAAGCGGTTGAAAATCTGCGTGAGCAGCTTGTGTTTGCAGGTGTGATTGAGGACACAACTCCCACCGCGCTTGAAAGCTTCTTCACCCGTTTCATGGCAAGTGTGAACGGCACGGTCAATTCAACTGCAAACTTTTTCAATTCTCTGCTGAAGTAAAAAAAATGAGGGACTGTGAAAACAGTCCCTTTATTTTTTATTTGTTGTTCTTTATGATTGCCTCACAGATTTTCGGGGTAATAAAATCCGCCATGAACCAGCCGTGAACCTTTTGGTTTTTCTGCAAATACGGCAGCAGTCGGCGGTTGATGTATTTTGCAGACACAAAGGGGAGAAGCCCCCCTGCGGTGCTCGTTGCATGCAGGTAAGCCGTGCCGGTGTCGGGGCTTGCATTCTCCAATGCAGGGATGATGCATTTTTGCCATTTTTCCTTCATGAAAAAGGAATAACGGTCCTGAATAATCACCGTACTGCCTCCGTTGTGCAGGTCGCAGATTTTCGGCTCTGCACTCTCACGGCTGCCCTGGTCGGGCCAGTGTGACAAATCAATGCCGTGCTCCTCCTCGGTTTTCATATTGCCAAGTCCGCAACGGCGCAGAAGCACAAGCTTGCCTCTGCATTCGCCGAGGGTCGGAAAGCGGTTTTCGAGAAACCATGCAGCCTTGTTGTTTGCCACAAACTGATTATAAAACTTTTCATAGAACACATCACCGTTGTGTCCGTCATCCTGCTTGATGCTCACAAGGATCGTTTCAGACGGATTCTCGTTTAGAAACGCACGGCAGACGGTGAACACATCCGCAAAGGTGAGCTTTTCGGAAAACAAAAATCTGTTCTTGCGGCAATCGATGATGGCATGCACCAGCACAAGGGTGTCGTTTTTCAGCTCCATGCGGATGTCAAGCAAGCGTACACCCATGCAAAGCTGTGCTTGCAGACTTGTGCCTTGGCATTTTGTGATCCATGATGCGCAAACAAAACGGCTTGCCGAATCGTGTGTGCCGGGAATGTTGATTTGGGTGATATTTGTTTGGTCGGACAGTGCCGACATCCATTTTTTTGCGTCCGTCATGGGCTTATTCTTTTACAAGCAGACGGGTGATTTCACCAACATATACACGGTGGAAATCCTTGTTCGGATAGCAATCGGGAATCACACTCTTGTCAATGAATGAATCGGGATCAAAATCGAAGGCTGCCACCTTTTTCAGCTCGAAAACACTCTGTGCTTCTGCACAGTAGGCGGAATGCTCCGTAAAGGCAGGGGTGAGTCCCGTTTCGGCATATTTGTCGCAATCTCTGCCGCTTTTTCTGCCGAATACCCCGAGCTGCTTCTGATAACCGTCGGGCATGATGCTCAAGGTCATATAGTCATTGCTTTCGCAGAATTCATAGGTGTATCTCTGCGGACGGACAAAAACGAACACAACATGCTTGCCCCATAATTCACCCACAGCGCCCCAGCTGACGGTCATGGAATTGAATTTGTCTTCCTTGCCTGCGCTGACCAGGGCCCAGTTCTTTGCAAGGTCAGAGAAGGGTGTAGCGGTGTAATCCAACGGATTTATTTCTTTGAATGCCATGGTGCATCCTCCTTAACGGATATTTCTTTTATTACATATTATATTACAGCAATCTGCACAAAAATGCAAGTCCGCGGTTGGTGAAAAAAGTTATATTTAAGGCAAAAAAAATATTGACAAAGTGCCCTTGTTATGATAGAATTCATGTTGCCGCATATCAAGGGCGTATTCTGCAAAGAATGCACAAGTGGTTTTCGTAACCCGCCCGCCGTAGCGAGTCTTGTAAAGGAGAAAAAAGCATGTACGCAATTATTGAAACCGGCGGTAAGCAGTACAAAGTCGAAGCAGGCGATGTCGTCTACATCGAAAAGCTTAACGTTGAGGCTGAGGAAGCAATCACTTTTGAAAAGGTTATTGCTGTTGGTTCCGAAGACGGCATCAAGGTCGGTGCTCCCTATGTTGAAGGTGCAACCGTAGCTGCAAAGGCTCTCAAGAACGGCAAACAGAAGAAAGTTACCGTTATGACCTACAAGCCCAAGAAGAACGAAAAAAGAAAGCTTGGCCACAGACAGCCCTACACCAAGATTGAAATCACTGCGATCAACGCATAATGATTCGCACCGTTTTCCGACTTCATGAAAACCGAATAACAGGTTTTACTCTCAAGGGCCATGCCAATATGGGAGATGAAGGCTCGGACATCGTTTGTGCAGCGGTTTCGTCCGCAGCTTATAGCACGGTCAATGCTTTGACCGATGTCATATTTGAAAAGGTCGAGCTCGATGTAAAAGACGGCTATCTTCACTGCAATGTGCTAAACGGCAGTGAAAGTGCACAGGTATTGCTCAAAAGCTTCCGTTTTCACATGGAGCAGCTTCAGGAGGAATATCCGCGTGCAATCAAAATAACTACGGAGGTATAACAATGCTTAAGGTTAACATTCAGCTTTTTGCTCATAAAAAGGGAATGGGCTCCACCCGTAACGGTCGTGACTCCGAATCCAAGAGACTCGGCGCCAAGAGAAGCGATGGCCAGGCAGTTCTTGCAGGCACCATCCTCGTCCGTCAGCGCGGTACGCATATCCATCCCGGCAATAATGTCGGCATCGGCTCCGATGACACTCTGTATGCTCTGATCGACGGTAAAGTCAAGTTTGAGCGTTACGGCAAGGACCGCAAAAAGGTCAGCGTCTACGAAGCATAAGGCAATTTTGCTGCAAAACCCACTGATTCGTCAGTGGGTTATTTTTTTATTTAATCCGACAAAACAGACAAAAATGTATGATTGTTTCCAATTTATCAAATTTGCTTGACAGTATATTTAATACATTATATAATAAAATATAACTGAACAGAAAAGGAGTATTTCTATGAAAAAAGAAAAAGCAGCTCCCGTCAACGGTATCAGACCCTTTGGTATGCTCGACAAGCTCGGCTATGCCATGGGTGATATGGGTTGCGGATTTTCTTTCCAGCTTGTGTCCACCTTTATGCAGTTGTTTTATCTGCAGTATATCGGCATTTCCACCACAGACTATGCTGCCATTATCCTCATTTCCAAGCTGTGGGATGCCATTAACGACGTGCTCATCGGCAATATGGTCGATACCAAGCGCATCGGCAAAAAGAGCAAATATATGCCGTGGATCATTCTCGGCGGCGTTACCCTTGTTATCTTCAATGTAATGATTTTTGCTCCCGTGCAGAGCTTCCCGTATGCAGCTAAATATGCATGGTGTCTGCTTTCCTATTGCCTGTGGTCGGTTGCCTACACCATGGTCAACGTGCCTTACGGCTCCCTGCATTCCGTTATTACCGATAAGCCGCAGGAAAGAACCTCGCTGTCCACCTTCCGTTCCATCGGTGCAGCACTTCCTGCCGTTGTTATTATGATCGTTCTGCCGAACATCGTTTATGATAAGAGCGTCAATGCATTGGGCGAAGAGGTGCAGAATCTCAAGGGTGAAACCCTGCTGCCTGTTGCAATTGTTCTTTCAATCGTTGCCTTCTTCGTGCTGTGGGGAACCACCAAGCTTGTCAAGGAACGCGTTGTGCGTGAAGATGCAGGCGATGCAGCAACAGGTGCAAAGGCATTCTTCTCTGCATTCAGGTCCTTCTTCACCAATCGTGCCATGGTCGGTGCTACCATTGCAACGGTTGCACAGGTTGCCCTGTTCAACTCCACCATGTCCATGAACAACATGGTCTTCCAGTATTTCTTCAAGGATCCCTCCAAGATCTCCCTTGCCATGGTCGGCAGCTATGTTCCCATGGTCATCATCATGGCATTCATCGGTAAGCTGACCAAAAAGTTCGGCAAAAAGACCGTTTGCACAGTTGCAACCCTTGTCAGTGCCGTTGCAGGTCTTGTGTTCATGTTTGTACCCATGACACCCGACAAAACGGGTATGATCCTTTATATTGTTGCTCTTATGGCAATCAATGCAGGTAACTGCACCTTCCAGGTCACTGTATGGGCCATCGTTGCAGACTGCATCGAAATCAGCTACAGAAGATCCGGTAAGAGTGAGGAAGGCTCGCTGTATGCGCTCTATTCCTTCTTCCGTAAGCTTTCGCAGGGTATCGGTCAGGCGGTGGTTTCGCTCGGTCTTGGTGCCATCGGCTTTGTGGAAGGCGAAAATGCCGTGCAGCCCGAGGGCTTCGGCGAGGGTGTCAAAACCCTTTACATTGCATTCCTTGCCATCGGCTCTTTGATTGCGTTCTTTGCACTGAAATTCATCTACAATGTCAGCAAAAAAGACGAAGAAGAATTCTCTTCAATCCGGGAAGCAGAATAAATAAGTTCAGCTTGGGGTGCTGCGGCACCCCTTTTTCATTTGACAAAAGAGGAGAATTGTGTTAACATGAATCTGCTGTTTTCAGCAAATTAAAAAGAAGAGGATAAATCTATGAAGAAAAAAGGAATGATTGCACTTGCTGTTATCCTTGCCGTTGTGTTGGCAGGCGGCGGTGTGCTCGCATGGTTTACGGCAGGAGATGAAATCCACAAGCCCATCGGATCGGATGAAATTCCGACCTTCTACGGCGAAACTGCCATCCCGAAAGCATTGAAAAAGCAGGTCATCCCCCAGCATCCGCTTCTTGCCGAGGAAGGCAAAAACGGCATGCACGGCAACTCCTATAACACCGGTACATACAATTATGCAGGTCCCATCGGCTATAATCCCGTTGTCACATCCCGTTCCATGAACCTTTTTGGCGGCCTTTGTGCAACACTGATGTTTGACTCACAGGGCAGAATCATTACCGTCAGCGGTAATATGACAGGCTTCAAGCTGTCGCTTCTGGATGCCGACACCCTTGAGGTGCTCGCCCAGACCACACTGCCGCAGAGAGCCTCCACCAAGGAATTCTTCAAAACCTTTGATTTCAGCCTCATTTCGTCGGATACCTCGGGCGGTGCTTACTGCCATCTGCTTGCAGGAGACCGTCCCATCATCGGCAACTCCGACAATGTGGTGCAGATTTACTATATTGACGATTCCACCGATACACCCGAATGGGGCATTGAATGGGAATTTGACCTCATGCCCTATATGGCTGATGGCGAATACATCACCGATGCAGTGCCCGATTTTGACGGCAACATCTGGTTTGTGACCCGTCCCGGCACGGTCGGCTTCATTGCAAAGGATACCGAAGAGGTGCACATGATGCGCCTTGAGGGTGAGGAAATTCAGAACTCCTTTGCTGTTGCCGAAGACGGTATGTATATTGTTTCCGACCACGCTATGTACCGCTTTGATATTGACGAAAACGGCGAGCCTGTTTACACATGGAGAACCGAATATGACCGCGGTACCGAGCCCAAGCCGGGTGCAATCAACCAGGGCTCCGGCACCACCCCGACCCTGCTTGACGTTCCTTGCTCCGACGGCAGTGTGCGCAAGCTTTGCGGCATTACCGACAATGCAGACAGCCGTGTGAACCTTGTGGTTTATGACCGCATCACAGGCGAAAATATTGTCAATGTTCCGCTGTTTGAGGAAGGCTATTCCGTCAGCGAAAACAGCCTGATTGCCTACGGCAGAAGCTTTATTGTTGAAAACAACTATTCCGAAACAGGTGCAGGCTTCCTTGTGAGCGACCCGCAGAGCCACGCAGGTGTGACCCGTGTGGACATGAATGCCGACTGCACCGATGCCTTCATTGCATGGCACAGTGACGAAGCTGCCGCAACGGTCGTTCCGAAGCTGTCTGTCGGCAGCGGACTTGTGTATCTTTACACCCGTATTCAGAACGAAGACATTGACGAAAACGATGTTGCATGGTACTTCACCGCTGTTGACTTTGAAACGGGCGAAACCGTTTACCGTGTGTTCACGGGCCTGGGCAGAAACTGGAACAACAGCTACGGCCCCATCACCATCGGCCCCAACGGCAATGCCTACATCGGCGTGTTCAACGGCCTTGTTTGTGTCAGTGACTATGTTGAATAAGAAAAATCACTACGCTTCTTGTTTTATGTACGTGTTTCTGACGGTAATATTACCGACGGTAGCACTGCAGAATCAATAAAACTGAAATATTTATACCCGAAAACCGCAGTCAGACAACAGATTGCGGTTTTTTTGTGCATGCAAAAGGCAATTTCACTAAAAATTTACATAAATTAAGATATTTTTAAGCAAAAAGTGATAATCTTATCATGATAAGGTATTTTTGTTGAGACTGCTTCTGTTTTTCAATCTGTATGTCAATGAAAGGTGTGTATTTGGATGAAAAAAATAATTTCCTTTCTTTTGAGTATTGTGTTATTGTTTTCATTGCCTGCGGTTTGCTTGGACATCGAAGCAAAGGCAAATGACGAACCGCTTGTAAATGTGAGTATAACGGGATTTCCCGGAAGTGGTATTGAAGGCGAAGTGCAGTTGATTGTGTTTTTCAATGTCAGCATATCCGGTGTGCCTGATTTTGAAAAATGTGAAATGGAGATAGAACTCAACGACAGTTCTTATATTTGTGAAAAAAATGTGACGCAAGTTTTCCCCAACAGCAAGGTAAGTGCACAATTGTTGCAGCCTGCACAATGGCACCTGACCATGCAGGCAGATACGGTTGCGGATAAGTATTATCATTCGTTTATATTTGCATCAACCGAAACTGCAGATTTTCTGGCAACGATTAAAGAAGTAAAATTGTATGCAGGCAGCGACGAAGAACAAAATTTCAGCCTCGAAGTGCAGGATAATATCAATGTGCCTGCATTGAAAGTCGAATCAGAAAAAATATACATGGATATGTATGAAAATGTTGAAGATCCCGAACGGTATATCTGTGCACAGCTCTCCCTTGAAAAGTGTCCTTCGTTTGAAAGCTTTGAAATTCTGATCACCTTTAATCCCGAAGTGCTTGCCTATACACCGGAATATCCGTTTATGCCTGATGGTGAGATGAACAGTATAAGCTGCACCCTTGTGGAAGAAGGAAAATTGCAGGTCATCGGCACTCCGTCTGCAGAAGGCGTGCTTCGTGCTTTTGAACCGATCTGCCTGCAGGTGATCAACGACGGTGAAACGAACATTGAAATGACACTTGTTTCGTTGAAAGATGCAG